>JAZRCQ010000135.1:0-7461 GCA_045659845.1 Eubacteriales bacterium | reverse complement strand
ACGGATATCTGATCACTTGGGCGTTCGGACATTTGTTTTCACTTTGCGACGTGGAGCATTACGGGCCGAAGGCGGCCGAGCAAAAAAGCCGTTGGAGCATGGATCATTTGCCCTGCTTTCCATCGGAATTTGAATTTGAGCTGAGGCGCGGAGAGGATAAGCGAGTGGATCCCGGCTTGGAGCGGCAGTTCCGCCTGATCTCCGAGCTGTGCAACCGTCCCGATGTGGATACCGTGGTCAATGCGGGTGACGCCGATCGCGAGGGCGAGATCATCGTGCGGCTGTGTATTCAGCATGCTTTGCGGTCGCCCAAGAGGCTGAAGCGGCTTTGGTTGCCCGACCAAACACCGCAAACCGTTTCTGCTGCGCTTGCAGATTTGAAGGATGAAAGCGACTACGATCTTTTGGCCGCCGAGGGCTTTGCCAGAACCTATATCGATTGGCTCTATGGCGTGAATCTCACGCGCTACGCCACGTTGAAAACCGGAACGCTTCTTCGGGTTGGTCGGGTGATCATTCCCATTGTGAAGGCGATCTACGATCGGGATATGGCGATCCGACGCTTCAAGCCCGGAAAATATTTTGCCATGGTGAGCCGTGAGGCCACGAACGGAGAGCAGGTTGAGCTGACCTCCAAGCATCGGTTTGAGAACGATCAGCTGCGGGAGGCCGAGGAGCGGTGCAGGCTTTACAATGCAACGGGAGCCGTGGTGACGGCGGTAAAAAACAAAAAGGAAACGCTGTTTCCGGGGAAGCTTTATTCTCTTTCCAAGCTGCAGAACGTGCTTTCCAAAAAATTCAAGATGTCGATGCAGGAAAGCCTTGCCATCGTGCAGGGACTCTATGAAAAGGGATATCTCACCTATCCCCGAACGAATTCCGAATATCTTGCCACGGCAGAAAAGGATAAGATCCGCGAGATCCTATCGGGATGCGAAAAGCTGGGCTATCCCGTGGAATTCAAGGATCGAAAAACCATCTTCGATGATAGCAAGATCGAATCTCACTCGGCGCTCACTCCAACCTATAAGATCCCCAGAAAGGAGCAGCTCACCGAAAACGAGATGAAGGTCTACTCCACGGTGTTTCGCAGATTTATCGCCGTGTTCTGCCGCGAGGATTGCATCGTTTCAAGAACGGAAATCACCATTTCGGTTGGAGATTTGGAGAGCTTTGTTCTCAAGGGCATGGTGATGCTGGAAAAGGGCTGGACGAAATATGATGATTTCAATCAGAAGGACAAGACCCTGCCATCCTTGAAAAAGGGTGATGCGGTGAATATCCGATTCTGCCCTGCGGAAAAGGAGACGTCTCCTCCCAAGCACTACACAATTGAAACGCTGAACAATTATTTGAAAAACCCCTTCCGCGACGATAAGAACGCGGCAAAGGAGGTGGAGGACGGTCTTGGAAGTGATGATTCCGCCGAATACCGCGCCATTTTCGAGGGCTTGGAGCTGGGCACCGAGGCCACCCGAACGGGCATTATCGACAACGCCCGAAAGAGCGGTTATATCGAGCTGAAAAAGGACGTCTATTCCATCCTGCCCAATGGGGAATTCCTGATCGAGTCCTTGGTGCGAATGCAGATCAACATGGATAAATACAAGACCTCCCAACTGGGACAAGCACTCAAAAAGGTGTACCGCGGAAATATGAGCGTGCGAGACAGCGTGAAGCTGGCGGAGGAGGAGATCAAGGAGATCTTCCGTCATCACAGCGAGGAAACCGAGGCTACAGGCATCGGGATGGAGGGAGACATGATCGGTGTTTGTCCTCTGTGCGGCGGTCGCGTTTACAGAGGCGGAAGCCGATATCGTTGCTCAAATTTCCGTGAGAACGGATGCAAATTTTCCCTTGGGACTGTGATCTGCAAGCAGATCATTTCCGTGGAGCAGGCAAAAAAGCTTTTGGTGGATGGTAAAACCGATCTGATCGAGGGCTTTATTTCGCCGAAAACCGGCAGATCCTTCAGCGCCTATCTGCAGCTGGAGAACGGAGAATCGGTTTTGCGCTTCGAGGAAAGGAAAGATTCGGCCGAGGCCGTTGGGAAATGCCCCTCCTGCGGAAAGCCCGTGGTGGAAAAAGCAGGCTTTTACGGTTGTGTCGGCTACCGCGAGGGCTGCAGATTTTCAGTAAATAAAACGATCTGCGGATTGGAGATCCCATTGGATCAGGTAAAAAAGCTTCTTTCCGAGCAAAAAACCGATCTGTTTAGCGGATTTCAATCGTCCAAAACCGGGAAGTACTTTGATGCATCCTTGAAATTGGAAAAGGGAAGAGCGGTGTTCGATTTTGCATTGCGCCCATCGCCGACTCCGCTCGCCGGCGAGGAGCGCCCTCCGCTTCCGGAGGAACCGCCCCTTGGATATTGACCTCTTGAGGTCGCGTTTCTCCATTCGTGGAGCTCGCGGCCTCTTGCTTGTTTGATCCCTTGCAAAAAGATCGCAAAAGTGAAAAAAAATTCTAAAAAGCATTGTCAAGTAATTAAAAGTGTGCTATAATAAATATGTATTTGTTTGAACAGGACGAACGGAGGTGTTGCATAATGAAGGATCATTTGAATCGCACAGAGGCGCTTTTGGATTTCATTGAAAATAGCCCATCAGCCTTCCAGGCTGTTTCTCAGATTGCCGCGCATCTTGAGGAGCGGGGATATGCTCGTTTGGAGGAAACCGCTGAGTGGAGTCTTTCTGCGGGAGGAAAATACTACGTAACGAGAAATCAAACCTCTCTGATCGCTTTTTCCTTGCCGAAGCAGAAGCCGGTGAGCCTGCTTCTGACCGCCAGCCATTCCGATTCTCCCATGTTCAAGCTGAAGCCAAACGGCAAGCTGACGGTGAGCGGAGCTTATCTGCTCCTGAACACCGAGCTCTATGGCGGAACGATCTTTTCCACCTGGCTTGACCGTCCGCTTTCTCTTGCGGGACGCGTGATTTTGCAACGAAACGGCGCATTTCAGGCAGTTCCCGTGCATTTTCAAAAGGATCTTTTGATGATCCCCAATGTTGCCATTCATCTCAAGCGTGATATCAATTCAGGCGGAACTCTCAATCCTGCCGTGGATCTGCGGCCGCTTCTTTCTCAAAACGGAGCATTGGAGCTCAATGACCTGCTGGCAGAGGAGCTGGGATGCAAGAAGGAGGAGATCGTTGGCTCGGATCTCTATGTGTTCAATCGTATGAGCGGCACGATTTGGGGAGCGGAGAGGGAATTCTTTTCCGCACCGCGCATCGATAATCTGATGTGTGCCTTCGGAACGCTTCTGGGCTTCACAGATGCAGGCGTAGCCGAGAAAACCGTGAACGTTTACTATTGTGCTGACAACGAGGAAACGGGAAGCTCCACCAAGCAGGGGGCAGGCTCCGTGTTCCTTTCCGACGTGGTTGATCGCATTTGCGAGTCGTTGGGTGTCGATCGCCGTCAGCTGTTGGCATCCTCCTTCATGGTTTCGGCCGACAACGGCCACGGGCTTCATCCCAATCATCCCGAGCTGAGCGATGGGGCAAACGCACCTCGTCTCAACGGCGGTGTTGTGATCAAAACCAACGCGGCGCAGAAATATGCCACAGAAGGACTTTCGGCAGCATTGTTTGCCGAGATCTGCCGTCGAAGCGGAGTGCCCGTGCAGTTTTATGCCAATCGGAGCGACCAGCCCGGCGGATCCACGCTTGGAAGCATTTCCAATACGCTGGTTCCGATTTGCACGGTTGACATCGGCATGGCGCAATTGTCTATGCATTCCTCCTATGAAACGGCAGGCTGTGCCGACGTGGAGCATTTGACACGCGCAGTGAGGGAATTTTATCAAACGGAATTTTATTTCAATGGAGATTCCGCCGTGGTATTGTCGAAGGAAAGAGAGGAGGCGCAAGCATGAATCGCATAGGATTTGATAACGATCTTTATATTGCAACGCAATCCGAGCATATCCGCCGCAGGATCGATCAGTTTGGCGGCAAGCTCTATCTGGAGTTTGGCGGCAAGCTGTTCGACGATTATCACGCCTCTCGCGTGCTTCCCGGCTTTGCCCCCGACAGCAAGATCCGCATGCTGATCCAGCTGAAGGAGCAGGCTGAGATCGTGATCGTGATCAACGCAAACGATATCGAAAAAAACAAGGTGCGCGGCGATCTGGGCATTACCTATGATTTGGACACGCTTCGCATGATCGATGCCTTCAGAAATTTTGATCTCTACGTGGGAAGCGTTGTGCTCACTCGTTGGCAGGAGCAGCCTGCCGCCATGAAATTCCGTAAGCGTCTGGAGGCGCTGGGCGTGAAGGTTTATTGCCATTATCCCATTGAGGGTTATCCCTCCGACGTGGCAAGGATCGTCAGCGACGAGGGCTACGGCCGAAACGATTATATCGAAACCGAAAGATCTTTGGTGGTGATGACGGCTCCCGGCCCGGGAAGCGGCAAAATGGCCACCTGCCTCAGCCAGCTCTACCATGAGCAGAAGAAGGGAATTCATGCCGGCTACGCGAAATTTGAGACCTTCCCGGTTTGGAATCTGCCCTTGAATCATCCCGTGAATCTGGCCTACGAAGCAGCCACCGTTGATCTCAACGATGTGAATATGCTCGACCATTATCATCTGGATGCCTATGGAAGGCCCGCAGTCAACTACAATCGCGATATCGAGATCTTTCCGGTTCTGAACGCTATGTTTGAGCGCATCAGCGGAACCTCGCCTTATCGCTCGCCCACAGATATGGGAGTGAACATGGCAGGGAACTGCATCATTGATAACGATGCCGTGTGCAAGGCGGCCAATATGGAGATCATCCGCCGCTACTACCATGCGATCTGCGAGCATCGCAAGAACGGTGAGGTTGGCGAATTCCACGACACCGATAAGCTCAAGCTGATCATGCAAAGCGCTGGGTTGGATCTTTCCTACCGCGTGGTCTCCACCGTTGCAAACGAAAAGGCCGCGATCACGGGAAAGCCTGCCGTTGCCATTCAGCTTCCCAGTGGGGAAACGGTGACAGGAAAGACCTCTCGTTTGCTTGGTGCGGCCTCGGCGGCCATTCTGAATGCGCTGAAGGCAATGGCTCAGATCGACGATTCCGTGGATCTGATCTCGCCCGACATTCTCGAGCCGATCACCAATCTGAAGGTAAAGGCGCTCGGCAGCAGAAATCCCCGTCTACATCCCAACGAGATTCTGATAGCCCTCTCTATCTGCGCGGTGAACGATCCCGTTGCTAAGAAGGCGCAGGATCAGCTGGCCGCGTTGAGAGGATGCGAAATGCACTCCTCCGTGATTCTTTCCGATGGCGACGTGCATACGCTGAAAAAGCTGGGATTGAATCTCACAAGTGAGCCCGCCTATGAGAGCAAGCGGCTCTATCAGGGATAAATCATCCACTATCGTTCTATCACCCGAAGGGAGTTGATCTGAATGGGAACTTTATTTGATTACGTGGCATGGAGAGGCGACCTCACCTTTGAGGAAGCACCCTTGAATGAAGTTGACAGCCTGATCTTTTCTCTGCTATCCTACGTGGAATATAAGGGGATCGTGCCGGAATCGCACGATTCCGCGCCGATCAGCCTGCAGGCCGCCGCAACGGGCTTTTTTTCCCGCAATCACGAGCCGCGCAAGCTTTCCATGGGGTTGATCGTTCCAAAGGATATTTTCAAGCTTTTGCGAGCGGTGAAGGAGTGCCCACGGTATCGAAGGGTTGGTATGCGAGCCTATGTGAATCTGATCGACCGTGAGCTTCAGATGCAGTTTTCTGCCGTGACCTTTCTTTTGGAGAATGGCGATGCCGTGATTACCTTTCGCGGCACCGACGATAGTCTGGTCGGCTGGAAGGAAAACTTCAATATGAGCTTTCTGGATGTGATCCCGGCTCAAGCTCATGCTGCGGAGTATCTCTCCGATGCGGCAGCATGCTCTCAAAAGAGGATCTACGTAACGGGGCACAGCAAGGGCGGCAATCTTGCAGTGTATGCCGCGATGCATGCTCCCAAGAGCGTGAAGGCTCGGATGCTTTCTGTTTGGAATCACGATGGCCCCGGCTTCCGCACCAGCGTGTTAATGGATTCGGACTATCTGGATATTAAGCATATCGTTAAAACAGTGATCCCGCAATCCTCGCTGGTTGGGATCCTTTTGGAGCATGAGGAGCAATACACCGTTGTAAAAAGCCGACAAAAGGGCCTTTGGCAACACGATGGGCTGACCTGGGAGGTGCTTGGCGGCAGCTTCGTGAGGCAGGCGGGACTGACGGAAGAAAGCATTAAAACCGACTTGGCTTTGAAAAATTGGATCTCCTCGCTATCCTTGGAGCAGAGAGAGCAGTTCTGCGACTCGCTCTATCAGTTTTTGTCCTCCGACAATGCGCTCACTCTCACCGATCTCGTTTCGGTTCGCAACCGATGGATCTCCAAGGGCATCAAGCTGGATCCCGAGGTGCATCAGGCTCTGAAAAGCACGATCGCCGCATTGGT
The DNA here is from genome assembly GCA_045659845.1 of Eubacteriales bacterium. Taxonomy (GTDB): domain Bacteria; phylum Bacillota; class Clostridia; order Oscillospirales; family CAG-272; genus UMGS1865. The sequence continues at coordinate 997 of JAZRCQ010000135.1, read as the reverse complement.
GAAAAAGCGGATTCGCATACGCAGCGGAGATACCGCTCCGAAAAACGCTTCCGAATAACAAATCAAAAAAGGTGTTCCTCCTTCCGGGGGAACACCTTTTTGAATTTCATTGTATTTTATTGGAAGTTGTTGGCGATCAGATAGTCGATTGCGGTGTCGATCAGAATCTGTCCGCGGAATTCGGTTTTCCCTTTGCTTTCCAGAATCTCACGTGCCTGCTCCTCGGAATATCCGCTGTTCACATAGTTTTCAATATAGCTCTTTTCCAGCTCCTTCACGTGCTCCTCATTGGGAGTGAGCTGATAGTGTGCCACCAGCTGTGCGGAAATGAGATACTCCTTCGCAGCGTCGATTGCTTCCTGTTGCATAGATTCCATGGTCATGCCCATATATGCGAGGCAAGCCTCCAAATCGTTGTTGAAATAATAGAAGGCATTCTGATGCACCATGTCCAGATAGTATTGCACAAAGAACTTGGACGCGGCGGCAGGAACGGTTGCAGTCTCGAAGGCGGGAATCAGACTCCAGATCTCTTCCTTGATCGCCGCCTCAACGGCAGAATCCAGCCACTTTTCGAGAGAATCGAAATTGTTCTTCTTTGCTATCTCATCGGAAAGGGAAAGATCATAGATGGCATTCAGCTTCATCGTGAACACCACGGCCTTACCGGCAAGATCGGCAGAGTGATAATTTTGGGGGAAGGTTACGTTCACGTCGAAAATTTCGCCAACGGAATGACCGTTGATGCCCACGCAGAAGCCGTCGATCATGCCGGTGCCGTCGTTCACCTCAACCACCTGATTGGTGGCGGTGCCGCCCGTGAAGGCCACGCCGTCCAGCTTGCCCTCATAGTCGATGTTCACGATGTCGCCAAGCTTGGCGGTTCCGGAGGTGAGCTTTTTCCATTCCGTCTGACTCACGCTGTTCCAGTAGGTTGCTTCCAGATCCTTCAGAGTTTCGGCACGGAAGGTTTCGGGAAGCGTGAGACCGGTGTAGG
>JAZRCQ010000134.1:0-2186 GCA_045659845.1 Eubacteriales bacterium | reverse complement strand
CAACCTCCTTGCCGATGATGTACTTATCCACCAGCACAGGCTTATCGGCATCGATCTCCACCGCGGTCTTCAGATAGTGGCGCAGCTGATTCTCGTTGGCCACGATCTGCATGGCTCTGCCGCCCAGCACGAAGGAGGGGCGAACCAGCACGGGATAGCCGATGGAGGCGGCGGCCCTCACGCCGTCCTCAATATTGGTGACCGCCTGTCCCTGCGGCTGAGGAATATCCAGCGAGAGCAGGAGCTTTTCAAAGAGATCGCGATTTTCCGCACGATCGATGGCGGCGCAATCGGTGCCGATGATCTTCACGCCTCTCTTCATAAGAGGATCTGCCAGATTGATCGCCGTCTGACCGCCCAGCGAGGCAACCACGCCCTCAGGCTTCTCAAACTCGATGATGTTCATCACGTCCTCGGGCGTGAGCGGCTCGAAATAAAGCTTATCGGCCGTGGTGTAGTCGGTGGAAACGGGTTCGGGATTGTTGTTGATGATAATGGCCTCGTAGCCGGAATTCTTGATGGTGGTGACGGCATGAACGGTGGAATAATCGAACTCCACGCCCTGTCCGATGCGGATGGGGCCTGCGCCCAGCACCACGATCTTCTTCTTATCGGTGAGCACCGAGCGGTTCTCGCCCGTGTAGGAGGAGTAGAAATAGGGGATGTAGCCGCCCGTGTGGAAGGTGTCGGCCATGCGGTAAACGGGAATGATGCCCTTCTCGTGGCGCAGATTCCAGACTGCAAGCTCGTCCACGCCCCACAGTCTTGCCACGTACTTATCGGAGAAGCCCATCACCTTCGCCGCGCGCAGAACGTCGCCGTCCATGGCGGAGGCCTTCAGCTTGTTCTCCATATCCACGATCTTTTTCAGGGACTCCAGGAAAAGGGGCGTGATCATGGTGATGCGGTGAAGCGTTTCAATCGGCTCGCCTCTGCGGAGCAGCTCGGCAACGGCAAAGATATTGTCATCCTTGAACACGGTGAGGTACTCCTCCAGCGCCTCGTTGGTGTAGCTGTCGAACTTCGGCAGATGGAAGTGATTTGCGCCGATCTCCAGCGAGCGAACCGACTTCAGCAGGCACTCCTCCAGATTGGAGCCGATCCCCATCACCTCACCCGTGGCCTTCATCTGCGTGCCGAGGGTGTTGGAGGCGGCGGAGAACTTATCGAAGGGGAATCGCGGCAGCTTGGCAACCACGTAGTCCAGAGAAGGAGCCGTTGCGGCGGTGGTGTTGGAAATGCCGATCTCCTCCAGCGTCATACCAACGGCGATCTTGGCCGTGACCTTGGCAATGGGATAGCCGCTCGCCTTGGATGCCAGCGCGGAGGAACGGGAAACGCGGGGATTCACCTCGATGAGGTAGTATTCATTGGTGGTGGGGTGCAGAGCGAACTGCACGTTGCATCCGCCCTCGATCTTCAGCGAGCGGATCAGATTGATGGCGCTGTCGTTGAGCATCTTCAGCTTTTCGTCATCCAGAGAAAGGATGGGGGCCACCACGATGGAGTCACCCGTATGCACACCCACGGGGTCGATGTTTTCCATGCCGCAGATGGTGATCACGTGATCCTCGGAGTCGCGCATCATCTCAAACTCGATCTCCTTGAAGCCCTTCACGCTCTTCTCGATCAGCACCTGATGCACGGGGGAGAGCTTGAAGGCATTCATGCCGATCTCCACCAGCTCCTCCTCGTTGTTGGCAAAGCCTCCGCCGGTGCCGCCCAGCGTGAAGGCGGGCCGAAGCACCACGGGATAGCCGATGCGCTGTGCGGCGCCGCGAGCCTCCTCCAAGGAATAGGTGATCTCCGAGGGAATGGTGGGCTCACCCACGGCCTGGCAAAGCTCCTTGAACAGCTCTCTGTCCTCGGCCTGCTCAATGCTGGAGCTGCTGGTGCCCAAAAGCTCCACCTGACATTCCTTCAGAACGCCCTTCTTCTCCAGCTGCATGGCCAGATTCAAGCCCGTCTGACCGCCGATGCCGGGAATGATGGCATTGGGGCGCTCATAGCGCAGGATCTTGGCGATGTACTCCAGCGTCAGCGGCTCCATATAGACCTTGTCCGCAATGGTGGTGTCGGTCATGATGGTGGCGGGGTTGGAATTGCAGAGAACCACCTCGTAGCCCTCCTCCTTCAGCGCCAGACACGCCTGCGTGCCCGCATAGTCGAATTCTGCCGCCTGACCG
>JAZRCQ010000133.1:0-2745 GCA_045659845.1 Eubacteriales bacterium | reverse complement strand
CGGACACGTGGGTTCGAATCCCACTCTCTCCGCCAATAACAAAAGAGCACCTTTGGGTGCTCTTTTGTTATTCGTGGATGGGATATGTGGGAGGCGAACAGCAAGTCGCGCAGCGACTTGACGCAGTAAGCCGCGCTTTGGGCGGCGCCTGCCCGAATCACCACACTCTCCGCCAACAAAAACAGAACATTTGTCTACCGACAAATGTTCTGTTTTTGTTTATCCAAGCCGCAGGCTTGGTATATCATCGCCGCACAACGTGCGGTGTATATCATCAAGGGCGGCGAGCCGCCCTTGCATATCATCACGCGCCAGCGTGCATCTACCTGCGGCTTGATGATATCCAGCCCTACGGGCTGATGATATGCAATTCCTGCGGAATTGATGATATACACGCCTCACGGCGTGATTTGCTTCGCAACCCTTGCTCTCCCCGCGATTTTTTGGTATAATGAGAACAGAAAGGCGGCATCGCCTCCATCAACACGGCGAAGGAGAATGTGAAATGAAAGACAGGCAATTGTTAAAAGGAACAATGATAAGAACGATCTTCGTATTCGTTGAGTTGGTTGCTCTTATCGTCATATCTGTAATCACACTTTCAAATGACGGAACAAGCGCATGGGGATATTGGGGGGCAGTTGCAGTCGTATTCATTACGTTAAGTCCTGTATTCATTTACGTTATTGCAAGCACAATTTTTAATATTTTTAATCTAGCCATAGTTATCAAAAGCAAACACAATGAAGATACAATCAAAAAATATTATGGGCTAAGCAAAGCATATTTTATATGGGGTATCGTAACCGGTGGGTTATATGGTTGCCTTTTGATGCCGATTTTCTTGTTGGAAAATGTTTTTCTCTTTAATGCATACAAAAAAGAATTAAAAAACAGCGAAAATATATAGCTTCGTTTGCAAGCATGGCGTTAAAAGTCCGGTAGAACGCGGATACTTTTAACTCCCATCATCGCCAAGGGATTTGCCTCAAAACACGGATCGATTTTATAATAGCATCACAACTCAAAAAGGGAGTCGCTTCGCGACTCCCTTTCCCTTTTTCTTTTTTTAATTTTACTTCGTGCCGAACAGGCGGTCGCCTGCGTCGCCAAGACCGGGCAGGATATAGCCGTGCTCGTTGAGGCATCTGTCCACGGTGGAAACGTAGACCTTCACGTCGGGATGCGCCTCAGCCACGCGGGTGATGCCCTCGGGTGCGCCGATAATGGCCATGAACTTGATGTTCTTACAGCCCTTATCCTTCAGCAGCTGGATTGCATCGCACGCGCTGCCGCCCGTGGCAAGCATCGGGTCGATCAGAATGACGAACTTGTTTTCAATGCCTTGGGGCAGCTTGCAATAGTAGGTGTCGGGCTCCAGCGTCTCCTCGTTGCGGTACATACCGATATGGCCGACCTTTGCAAGCGGAAAGAGCACGTGAACACCGTTCACCATGCCAAGGCCTGCGCGCAGGATCGGTACGATGACCACAGAGTCATCCTCCACGACCTGCTGGGTGCAGGTCTCAAGAGGGGTCTTGACCTCTTTTGTTACGGTGGGGACGTCCTTCAGGCTTTCGTAGGTCATCAGCGTGGTGATCTCCTCGATCAGCTCGCGGAATTCCTTCATACTGGTCTTTTCATCGCGCAAAACGGCGATCTTGTGGCGGATCAGCGGATGGTCAAAAACGATGACGTTATCATACTTCTTCATGCTCGGTTACCTCGGTTTCATTTGCAGGTTGCTTCTTCTCTTTTGCGTTTTCAACGTAAGTGAGGAAGGTGTTGGTCAGGATGCCAAGGATCAGCGCGGTGGCGATGGGAGTGATCTGAATGACCTTCTCGATCGCGCCGCTTTCAGCGATGGCGTAGGGGATCTGGATCTTGAGGCCGCCGATGCCCGAGATCAGAATGGCGGCAACGACGAACAAGTTTTTGGTGATGCTGAGATCAACGTCCTTCAGCATCTTGAGGCCGGAAACGGCAATGAAGCCGTAAAGCGTGAGGCACACACCACCCATCACGCAGGAGGGGATGGTCTGCAGCGCGGTGGTCAGGGGGCTGAAGAAGGAAAGGATCATGCACATAATGGCGGTGGTGGTGATGGTCACAACAGAGGCGTTGCGGGTGACCGCCACGCAACCGACGCTCTCACCGTAGGTGGTGTTGGGGCAAACGCCAAGCATCGTGCCTGCAATAGAGCCCACGCCGTCGCCAAGCAACGTCTTTTCAAGGCCGGGATCCTCGATCAGATCCTTTTCAATGATAGAGGAAAGGTTCTTGTGGTCTGCGATGTGCTCGGCAAATACGACCAGCGCAACGGGGAGGAAGGCGATGACGACCTCTGCCACGCCACCCGCGGTGATCACGCTTGCAGCGCCCTTGGTGGCGCCCATGACCTCGGCGGAAATGCCGTTGCCGAACAGCTCCTTGCCTGCCTCAATGATGGCAAACTTGGGAATTGTGAAGAAGGCGGAAATACCAATGAAGTTGCCGCTTGCATCCACGAAATTGTTGACAATGGGGGACCAGTCGATGATCTTGAGGTAATCAACGTCTGCAAGAATGCCGATCGTCGTGAAAATGGCTGCTGCGGCATAGCCAGCGGCAATGCCGATCACGAAGGGGATGAGCTTGGGCATCGTCCACTTCTTTTGCACCGAGCAGAAAATGACCACGAAGAAGGTGATCAGGCCGCAGAAAAGAGCCACAAGGTTATAGGAGGTGTGCATCTGCGCGCTGTTT
>JAZRCQ010000132.1:0-1627 GCA_045659845.1 Eubacteriales bacterium | reverse complement strand
CACTTCGTGAATTGTGAAATATTGCTCCTTCGTCGCAATGTGAAATGAAATAAATCCCCTCACGCGCCGCAGCGCATTTCACACGCGAAGCGTATTTCACGCACGAAGTGCATTTCACAAATCCCGCAAGGGATTTATTTCACTGAAAAAAGACATTCGCTTTTGCGAATGGCTTTTTTCTTGGCAGGGGCAGGAGGATTCGAACCCGCGACCCACGGTTTTGGAGACCGGTACTCTACCAGCTGAGCTATACCCCTGTGGTGGCATTTCTGTCACGCCCATCATTATACCACACTTTTTTGAAAAATGCAACCCCTTTTTGCTTTTTTCTTTTGTTTTTTTGAAAGTTTTTCGTTTTGCGTCGTCTGCTCGTTGCGGGAATGCGAAAAAACTTGACAACCGACTCTTTTTTGTGCTATAATGAACTGTCTGTGCATTGATTTGTGCTTCAATACTATAATACGAAAAGGAGACCATGCTTATGAAACCTACGGATCCCCGCTTCCAAGCGCTCTTCACGCCTTGGAGGATCGGCAACGTGGAGATCAAAAATCGCATTGTGATGTGCCCCATGGGCGGCACCTCGCTCTTCGGCTGGTTTGAATTGACGGGCTGCCACTTCGATAAGGAGGCCGCCAAGCTCTTTCTGGAGCGCGCGCAAAACAACGTTGGCCTGATCATTCCCGGCATCGCGCCCCTGCGCGACACCTTCTGGGGCAAGTGGCTCTGGCAAAATCCGAAAATGTTTGAGGAGCTGAAGGTCTTTATGGAGGAGATCCACAAGACCGGCGCCAAGCTTTTCATTCAGCTCACCGCGGGCATGGGCCGCTCCTGGGCGATCACCGAGCTGGTGGCTCCCCTGCACAAAAACAAATTTACCCGCGCGCTGATCAAGCCTATTATCGACACCTCCCACGAGCTGGCGAGCCCCAGCCCGCAGAAATCCCGCTGGGCGCACGACATTGAATGCCCCGAGATGACCGTGGAGCAGATCCACGAGATCATCGAGGCCTTCGCCAAGACCGCCAAGCTCTGCCGCGATGCAGGCGTGGACGGCGTGGGGGGTCATGCCGTTCACGAGGGCTATCTTCTTGATCAGTTTGCTATAGAATTCTTTAACAAGCGCACCGACGAATACGGTGGAAGCTTTGAAAACCGTTACCGCTTTGCCGCAGAGGTCGTAAAAGCGATCAAGGAGGCGTGCGGTGAGGACTATCCCGTATCTCTTCGCTATTCCGTAGAGTCCAAAATGAAGGGATTTTGCGAGGGTGCATTGCCCGGTGAAAAATACGTTGAGGTTGGCAGAAATATGGAGGAATCCGAAAAGGCGGCAAGGTATCTGCAGGATGCGGGATACGATATGCTTAATGCCGATAACGGAACCTATGACTCCTGGTATTGGGCGCATCCGCCGATGTATATGCCCGAAAACTGCAACCTCGACGACGTTGCACACATCAAAAAGTTCGTTGATATCCCCATGGTCTGCGCGGGAAGAATGGACGCGGAAGTGGGAGCGAAGGCCGTTGCCGAGGGAAAAATCGACGCGGTTGGCGTCGCACGTCAGTTCCTTGTTGATCCGGAATGGATCACCAAAATGATAGAAGACAGAATTGAGGATATTAAG
>JAZRCQ010000131.1:0-6909 GCA_045659845.1 Eubacteriales bacterium | reverse complement strand
AAATTCGGCCTGCAGAAGCGGCTCGCCGCCCGAAAGCGTGACGCCCCCCTCCCGACCGAAATATTCCCGAAATCGCAGGGCGCGCGCCACCAGCTCCCGAGGCGCATAAAGCTTGCCTCCCTCGAGAGCCCACGTGTCGGGATTGTGGCAGGATTTGCACCGCAGGGGACAGCCCTGCGCAAAAATCACGTAGCGAACGCCGGGACCATCCAGCGTTCCCATGCTCTGCAGGGAATGGATCCGTCCCTTTTTTTCCTCTCCCTTTGCCGTCATACCGACTCGTGGAAGGTGCGGCTGATCACCTCGCGCTGCTGCTCGCGGGAGAGCTTATTGAAGTTCACCGCATAGCCCGAAACGCGAATGGTGAGATTGGGATAAGCCTCGGGGTTCTCGTAGGCCTTCAGGAGCGTTTCGCGGTTGAGCACGTTCACGTTGATGTGATGCGCGTTCTTGGCAAAATAGCCGTCCAGAATGTGAACAAGGTTTTCCACGCGCTCCTCCTCGCTCCTTCCCAAAGCCTCGGGCGTTATGGAGAAGGTGTTGGAGATGCCGTCGCGGCAATCATCGTAGCTGATCTTGGCCACCGAATTGAGGGAAGCCAGCGCGCCATTCTCCTCGCGGTTGTGCATGGGGTTTGCACCGGGAGCAAAGGGATCTCCCGAGCGGCGACCGTCGGGCGTGGCTCCCGTGTTCTTGCCGTAGAGCACGTTGGAGGTGATGGTGAGCACCGAAAGGGTGTGGATCGCCTTGCGGTAGGTGGGCGTTTTGCGAAGCTCCACGATCATGCGGTGCGCCATATCCTTGGCGATCAGGTCCACGCGATCGTCGTCGTTTCCAAACTTGGGGAACTCGCCCTCGGTCTTGAAATCCACGATATAGCCGTTTTCATCCTTCACGGGCGTAACGCTTGCATATTTGATGGCGCTGAGCGAATCGGCCACCACGGAAAGGCCTGCAATGCCGAAGGCCATGAAGCGATCCACGTGGGTATCGTGAAGCGCCATCTGGCTCTTTTCATAGGCATATTTATCATGCATATAGTGGATGATGTTCATGGTGTTCACGTAGAGATGGCAGAGCCACTTCATATACGTTTCCATGCGCGACATCACCTCATCGTAGTCCAGCCGATCTCCCTCCATGGCGGGCATCTGCGGACCGATGTGCATCGCGCTGGTGGTGTCGTAGCCGCCGTTGATGGCCAGCAGGAGCAGCTTGGCCAGATTGCATCTGGCGCCGAAAAACTGCATCTGCTTGCCCACCTTCATGGCGGAAACACAGCAGGCGATGGCATAATCATCGCCGTAGATGGGGCGCATGACGTCATCGCTCTCATACTGAATGGAGTCGGTGTCGGCCGAGACCTTGGCGCAGAAGCGCATGAAGCTCTCGGGCAGCTTCGTGGACCAGAGCACCGTGAGGTTGGGCTCGGGGGAGGAGCCGAGGGTGTAGAGCGTTTGCAGAATGCGGAAGCTGCTCTTGGTGACCAGCGTTCTGCCGTCTCTTCCCTTGCCTCCCACGGCCTCGGAGATCCACATGGGGTCGCCGCCGAACAGCTCATTGTATTCGGGCGTGCGGAGATGACGCGCCATACCAAGCTTGATAACGAAATCATCCAGCAGCTCCTGCGCGCCCTCCTCGGTGAGCGTGCCGTTTTTCAGATCTCTCTCAATATAAATATCAAAGAAGGTGCTCACGCGCCCCAGCGACATGGCCGCGCCGTTCTGCTCCTTGATGGCGGCCAGATAGCCGAAATACGTCCATTGAATGGCCTCGCGGGCATCCTTGGCGGGCTGGCTGATATCGAAGCCATACATCTGCGCCATTTCCTTCATGTAGCCCAGAAAGGCGATCTGCTGGAAAAGCTCCTCGTCCAATCGGATCTCATCGGTGTTGAAGGCGTTCTTTTCCAAGCGCTTCTTATCCCGCTTCTTCTCCTCGATCAGGCGATCCACGCCGTAGAGCGCCACGCGGCGGTAGTCGCCGATGATGCGGCCGCGGCCGTAGGCATCGGGCAGGCCCGTGATGATATGACTTTTTCTGGCGGCGCGCATCTCATCGGTGTAGGCACGGAACACGCCGTCGTTGTGGGTGGTGCGGAAGCGGAATTCCTCCTCCACCTTGCGGCTGAGCTTATATCCGTAGGCCTCGCAGGCCTGACGAACCATTCGCATTCCGCCGAAGGGATTCACGCTCCTCTTCAGGGGACGATTGGTCTGCAGACCAACGATGATCTCATTATCCTTATCCACGTATCCGGGAGAAAAGGCGGTGGGAGAGGAGACGGTGGCGGTGTCGATGTCCAGCACGCCGCCAAACTGCCGCTCGATGACAAAAAGCCCCTGCACCTTCTCCATGAGCGCCTTGGTGCGGGAGGTGGCGGCGGCAAGAAAGGCACCGTCGCCCTCATAGGGCTTATAGTTTACTTGAATAAAATCGCGAACGTTGATCTCGTCCTGCCATGCGCCGGGCAAAAAGCCCGTCCAATTGCTGTGATTCACGATTGTTCCTCCTATCCTGTGTCCGGTGATTGTTACAAATTAAACATACAAAAAGGGCAAACGCTGTTTTGAGAAAAACAGTTTTGCCCAGACGGTCGGCTCAAGCAGCTCTCAAAAAAGCGTGCTGCTCTCATTTGCGATCCCCTGCGGTGCTCCGCTTGATCCGTCAGTCTCGCAAACGGTATTGGGGAAAACGGGAAACGCCCGTCCTCCGCTTATATTATCCCATAAAACCTCTGAATTGTCAAGAGCCTATCGCAACAATTCAAAGAAAAACTCCGATTTTTTGAATGGAGAGTTCTTTTTTTACGGTTTTCTCAGCAATCTCGCCATATTTTCCTCGGAATATTCCAGCTCGGAGGAAAGCTCTCTTGCCAGCTCCACCTGATCTGCAAGCGTGAAATCTCCTCGCTCGGCCTTTTGCTCCGCTCCCAACGCCAGCATCACCTCGCAGCTCGTCGCGCAAAATTCCGCCACGGCCGCAACCTCGTCCTCACTCTCAGCACCGACAAGATACCGATAGAGCAGATAAACGGCCAGCTGCTCGTATTCGCTCTCCCGCTTCCTCATCTGCTCGGCAAACGCCAGTCTTCGAGCCCATAGATCCGGATCTGCCAGCGCGTCCTCCAGCCGACGCCCCCAGCTCTCCTCCAGCCGCTCCAGCTCCAGCAGAAGCCGCAGACGCTCGCGCAAGAACGCCTCTCCCTCTCTCCATTCGCCGCCGCATAGCACCACCGTGCGCCGCAGTCGCTCCATTATGGGAAGGCTTCTCTCCTGCAGAATCCGCATTGCCTCCTTGCGAAGCGCAAGCAGACCGATCTCCCGAGGATCGGGCTCACCATCCTCGCCGTCCTCCTCGCACAACAGACCAACGGGATCGGGCCATCCGAGGATCAGCCGTCCCGCCTCCTCGCAGCAAAGGCCGAGACCGCTTTCCGTGCGATCGGAAAGAAAATTATGGAAGCGCGGATGCTCCGAGCAGATCTCACATAGCGACGCCTCGCCCAGCGAAAGGATCAGCTCGCAAAGATTCTCACCGTTGAGAAAGGTGCATCGCTCGCCCTCGCAAAGGCGAAAATGCGGCACGCCCTCGCGGTCGATGCCGGCGCGCAGGCGTTCCCCGAAGGGCGACGCTTCCTGCTCATAGCGAGCAAGGCTTTCCTCATCCACGTCGATCTCCCAGCCAATGCAGCAATTATGCCCGCAGCTCCCGCCGATGCAGGAAAAGCGCGGATAGTATTCGGGATAGATCCGCACGGCGCCGTCTCCTTTCCTTGTTGCCTCTCAGTTTTTTGCCACCCATCGGCAGATCTGCTCCGCCGCCGACTCTCCCGAGAGAAAGCTCTTCATTTTCTTCTGCATCTCCTCGGCTGCCGCGGGATCGTCCAAAAGCTTCAGCACCTGCTCAATGGCCGCGCTCCAGCTCCTGCCGCCCTCTGCCAGGCCATGACGCATCAAAAATTCAAAATTGTGCGTCTCGCATCCGCGAAGCGCATCCACAAACACCATGGGAAGCCCCTTGAGGATCGCCTCTGTGGTCATCATGCCGCCGGGCTTGGTGAGATACACGTCGGCCGCCGACATATAGAGATCCACGTCCGGCGTGAAGCCAACCACCCGCAGGCGCGGCGATTGAAACCGCTCCAGATCCTGCAGAAGCACCTCGTTCATGCCGCAAAGCACCACCAGATCGGTGCCGTCGGGCAGGCTGTTGGAAAGCTCCAGCGCGTGCTTTTCCAGATGTCCCTTTCCCATTTTTCCGCCGCTGATCAGAACGATGCGCTTGTCCTCCTCCAGCCCCAATCGACGACGCGCCTCTCGCTTGTCCATGGGAGCATAGAATCGGCGCAGAATGGGAATTCCCGTGGCGTAGAGCTTGTTTGCGGCGATCCTCGCCCGCACAAAGTCACCGAAAAGCATTCTGTGAGGAATGAAGTAGCCGTCGGCCACGATCTCCTCCACGCCCGGGCTGCAGGCATAATCCGTTGCCACAAAATAGGAAGGGATCGCGTTTCCGAAGGCGCGCCGCACCTCGGTCATCACAAGGCTTGCAAACACGTGCACGCTCACCACTGCATCGAAGGGCTCGCAAAGCAGCTTCTCCTGCAGCTTTTCCGCTCCCTTGGCGCAGAATTCATAGATCTTTTTGGGGGAATGGCGCTCCCGCCGCTTGGAAAAGGCTCCCATCGGCAGGGGCAGAGGACGAATCACGTAGGAATGTCCCAGCGGAACGAAATGATACATTTTGTCGGGAAGCACCGTCAGAACGTCGAAGATCTCGCTTCCGATCCCCATTCTGCGGAATTGCTCCTCCAGCGCCGCCGCCGCGGAATTGTGCCCGCCAACGGTGTTTGCCGTTAAAATCAACACTCGCATTTCGGTTCTCTCCTTTCTCAAGCCTCATTCTGCACCATTATACCACATTTTTTTCTGAAATGCAATCTTTTTCAGGCTTTTTCCTCTCGCGCAACCGGCAAAAGCTGCCGCAGCGCCAACACCGCCGCGGGCGCCAGCAAAAGCCCTGCGATGCCGATGAGACGAAAGCCCGCATAGCCTGCCGCCAGCACCGCCAAGGGATGCAGGCCGAGGCTTTTTCCCAAAAGCCTCGGTTCAACGATCTGTCGGATCAGCATGACCGCCAGATAAAGCAGAAGCAGGCCGATCCCCAAGCGATAGTCCCTCTGCAAGAGCGACACGATGCTCCAAGGGATCAGCACCGTGCCAACGCCGAGGATGGGCAACAGATCCACCGCCGCCGTGACGGTGGCAAGCAGCAAGGCATAGTCCACGCCTAAAAGCAGAAAGCCCACCAGCAATTCCCCCAGCGTGAGAAGCAGGAGCAGAAGATAGGCCCGCAGATACCGTCCCGAAAACCGCCGCACCCTCTCCCGCCATGCGGGAAGCCGACGCCGCAGACCTGCGGGAAGCAATGCGCGCAGTCCCGCGCCGATCCGCTCGCCGTCCAAAAGAAAATAGTAGCCCGAGATCACGGCAGTGGCCGCAAAGAGCAGAGCCGACGGCGCCGAGGAAATCAGCCCTGCCGCCAGAGCGGGAACGCCCTTTCCCAGCGACTCCGAGAAGCCGGACACCCATCGCCCCACCGCTTGATTCACCCGCTCCCGAAGCGCAGCCTCCCGCACGGGATCCTCGCTCCGCCGCAGAAAGGCAAAGCGCTCGGCCAGCAGACCATAGTAGTCGATGCCGTTTTCGCTCTGCTCGGTGAGACGAGCCAAAAGCACCTCCAATTCTCCCAAAAGGCGCAGAACCGCCGCCCACAGAAGCGCGATCACCGCACCCAGCGCCACCGTGAACAGCACCACCGAGCAAAATCCGCGCGAAACGCGGAAGCGCTTGGAGATCGCTCCCGCCGCAGGGCGAATGCAAAGAGACAGCCCCCAAGCCAGCAAAAAGGGCAAAGCACATCCCAAAAGCTCCCCCAGCATCCATCCGATCGCCGCTGCGGCCGCCGCACAGATCGCTATGGCCGCCAGCCGCTCCCAATTCACCTGCCTCATCCGCACCTCCGTCCTCCTTTTTTCCGTTTATTTATAGTATCCTATGGAATTGTAAATTATTTCGGTTTTATCGCAAAAAACTTGACAAACACGCGTTTTTTTGCTACAATGAGGAAGAAAAATCGATAAAGGAGCAAATTATGGGAAAAACATCCAAGCAAGAGCAGGCCGCTCAGATCCGTGAGCGCCGCGAGCAGCTTCGCCGCGAGGAGGAGGCTCGTCAAAGAAAGCAAAACCGAATGGTCTACGGCACCATGGCAGGCGTTCTCGCCGCCATTCTTCTGATCGTTGGACTTTCCTGGGGCATTTCCGCCTGCAAAAGCGAAAAGCCCGTGATCGACGCCGTGAACACCGCCTACGTTGCCTCCGAGGAGGCCACCGACTTCGTGCGGCTCACCGTTACCTACACCGATGCCAATGAGATCTACCGTCAGGGCGAGATCGTCATCAAGCTGAGAGGCGACGTGGCCCCCGTCACCGCGCAGAACTTCAAGGATCTGGTGGCCCGCAAATTCTACGACGGACTCACCTTCCATCGCGTGATCGAGGGCTTCATGATCCAAGGCGGCGATCCCAAGGGCGACGGCACCGGAGATTCCGGCAAAAACATCGTTGGCGAATTCTCCTCCAACGGCGTGAACAACACCCTCAGCCACAAGAGAGGCGTGGTGTCCATGGCCAGAAACGGATATGATCCCAACTCGGCCTCCTGCCAGTTCTTCATCGTGCACGAGGACGGAAACGAGGCCTCGCTGGACGGTGATTACGCGTCCTTCGGTGAGGTGGTGAGCGGAATCGCCACCGTGGACGGCATTGCCTCCACCAAGGTGAACCGTTCGGGACAGAGCGCGCCCCCCGTGAAGCCCGTGACGATCGTCAAGGCGGAATTCGTG
>JAZRCQ010000130.1:0-7121 GCA_045659845.1 Eubacteriales bacterium | reverse complement strand
CCGATTGGGCGGAGACGGCCTTTTCCTTTGGCAAAGGGCTTGACAAAAGATGGTTTTTCGGGTATAATATATTGAACAGCTTCGTTGAACGGTCGCGCGGTATGTTGCCGAAAGGTATTACCGTGAGGAAAGTCCGGGCTTCACAGGACAGGATAGCCGATAACGTCGGCCGTGGGTAACCACCGAGGAAGTGCAACAGAAATATACCGCCGCTTCATGCGGTAAGGATGGAAAGGCGAGGTAAGAGCTCACCCGTTCTCATGGTAACATGAGTCCGCTGTAAACCCTATCCGAAGCAACACCCCATGGGGCGCTTGTCCGGCATATGCCCCGAGGTGGCACGGGAGAGATCCCGAAGCATTCCCGGCAACGGGATGCGAAGATTGATGACCGTTCTCGACAGAACCCGGCTTACAGACGAGGCTGTTCCATTCGGGGAAAGGATGCGATCCTTCCCCCTTTTTTTGAAAGGAAACCCATTATGAAAGCATTCTCCTTGCATCGCCTGACGGCGATTCTGCTCCTGCTTTGCTCCCTGCTCTCCCTTTCCGCCTGCGGAAAAGGCAGTCTCCTTTATGAGGTCGAGCTGAACGGACATCGGCTTCAGGTCATGGGCGGTAACCGCCCCCGTTCCTTGCAGGTCTGCAATGCCGACGGAGCTCTGCTTTGGGAGGAATCGGTGAAGGTGGATCGCTCGGTCGGCAATCGCTTCGGCACCTATGGTTTACAGCTTCTGGATCTTGATTTCGACGGCTATTCGGATATTCTCCTCGTAACCGCCGCAAACGGCGACGTGGAAACCAACGCCTGCTATCTCTATGACTCCGCAACCGGAACCTATCGCTACAACGATCCCCTTTCCCAGCTTACCACCGTTCGCCCCAACACCGACTACAACACCATTTTTTCCTTTTCTCATACCAGAACCGACACTCCTGCCTATAAGGACGTGCCTGCCTCTTACGTCACCGTGGATACCACTACGGCCTACGTTTGGAAAAATGGAAATCTGATCCCCTATCGCCGCGTATCCCTCACCTACAACTCCGAGCATCAGAAATATATTCTCTCCACCTCGGATTATTCCGAGCTGATCTACGATTTTCTCGATCCCGACGACGTGTGGTACACTCCCGAGGAGTACGCCGCCACCGATTTCAGCCTTCTTTATTACTTCCGATAAGCGACAACAAGCAACAAGAGCAAGAACAAAAGGCTATACGCCTTCTGTTCTTGCTCTTGTTTTCTATTCGGGGATCAAATCCGTTGTGGGACAGGCCCCTTACCTTTTCTTTTCCTGTTCCTTCCGCAGCTCATCCTGATCATGATTCAGAAGAGCCAGCTTCTGCACCAGATGGTTGAGGCGGCGCTTTTGCACCGAAGTGTCGATGGAAACCTGAAAGAGCTTGACCACGATCATAAAGCTCACGATCAGGAACACCAGATTGGCGGGAGACTGCACGCGGAAAAGCTCCGAGGTGCGAAGCACGATCTGCGGAAAAATGCTCATCACCAAAAGAAGCACGGCAAAGAAGATCCAATAGATCGAATCGTCAATATTCAGCTGTGCCTTACGGATCTTTTTCATCACAAAAAAGAAAACGAACACAGAAGAAAGGATCAATGCAATTCTTAAAACGGGACTCATAGCGGCTTCCTCCTTTTCAGAACGACCTTTTTGCGGCACCATTGAATAAACATGATGGAGAAAAACATATGCAGCATATATTTGATGGAACGCGAAAAGCTGAGATAGCTCTTTCCCGCGATGCGCTCATGCATCTCCACCTGCACCTCCTCCACAACGGCTCCGCTGCGGATCAGATGCGCCATCGTATCGGGCTCAGGACCGTAGTCCACCTGTCGGGACATCACGCGCATGGCCGCACGGCTGAACATTCTCATGCCGGAGGTGGGATCGTTGATGCGCTTGCCCGTGGTGAGGCGAATGGCAAGACCGATGATATTGCTTCCCAGCATTCTCAGGCTCTTCGGCTTCTTCACGTCCACAAAGCGCGAGCCGATGCAAACGTCGCAATGCTCCATTCTTTCCAGCATCTTTTCAATGTAGGCCGGATCGTGCTGGCCGTCGCCGTCGAACTGCAGCGCATACTCATAAGCATGCTTATGTGCATACATCATGCCGGTCTGCACACCGTCGGTGAGGCCCACGTTGATCGGCATATCAATGAAATGGTAGCCTCTCCGCTCGCAGATCTCCGCAGTTTTATCCTTGGAGCCGTCGTTGATCACCACGTAGTCGTATTGCGGGTAGTTTTCGATCAGATGATCCACCACGCGCTCAATGTTCTCTGCCTCATTATAGGCAGGGATAATGATCAGAAGCTTTTTCTCGTATTCCTTTTCCATTTTGTACCCCTTTCCGCTCATGCTTGAGCGTCCTTGGCCTCGATCAGAGCCAAAAGCTTATCGGCAGTTTTATTCCAGGTGTAATTTTCCAAAACGATCTGCAGGCAACGCTCTGCCGCCGCACGCCGCGCCTCATCGCCGGCATCCAAAGCATTCCGAATGGCCTCGGTGAGCCCATCCACGCCGTTGTCAGGCAGGATCACTCCGTGATCGGCATCCCGAACGATCTCCTTGGCATCACCGCAATAGGTGGTGATCACGTAGGTACCACACATTACCGCCTCCAACACGCTGGTGGGAAAGCCCTCCGAAACCGAAGGCAAGCAGAAGATATTGCTATCGCACAAAAGCGACACCACCTCGGGCAGCGGGATCCGCCCCACGAATCGGGTCTGCTCGGTGCAGGTCGCCTGCATCTCATCCAGAAGATAGCCCTCACCTGCAGCCAACAGCCACACGTCGTCTCTTCCGATCCGCTTCACGGCCTCCACAAGCTCGCCGATCCCCTTTTCCAGAGTCAAACGGCCAACAAAGGCGATCACGGTATGCTCCTTGGGGATCCCGTACTCCGCGCGGAAATCTCTCCGACGGTCGTTGATCATTTTCTCAAAGGCAGAAACCGTAACGGCATTGGGAAGCACCACGTCGGTTTGAATTCCGAAATGCTTCACCCATTGCGTTCCCTGACGGGAAACACAGGCGAATTCCTTGCAATATCTCTTTTCCAGCATGGTGATCATATGCTCGTAGAGCTCGCCAAGCTTGGTGGTGAGCTTGCCTCCCGTGTTGACGTGGGAGGAGCCGTGATCTAACAACACGCACCGCACGCCCATCCGCTTTGCCAGCCGAACGGCATAGAGCGAAAGCGTGTAGAAGCGAACGTTCACAAACATCAGATCGAACGTTCTCTTGCGGAATTCCTTCATGAAGGCTCTGAGACGCCCGTTGGTTTTCAAAAACGGAAACCTGCCGTTCATCAGCTGATAGGATGGCAGCCGAATGATCTCCACGCCGTTTTCATTGATTTCCGTACGGATCTCGCGATCCGCGCCCGACGTCAGGATCGTGACCTCGTGTCCTCTTCCTGCCAGCTCGCGGGAAAGATTGGCAACGTAGTTTTCCACGCCTCCCGTGTGGGGCAGGTACTGCGCCGAAACGATGCAGATTCTCTTATTGCTCATCATGAACCTCCTCTTGCTTTCGCCGATCGTTGAAAACGCCAAAGCACAAAATGCAAAGCGACACCGCGATCGCGATCAGAAGCGCATAGCTTGCGCCGTTTGCCTTGAAAACGGGAATGAGCAGCCATGAGCCGATCAGGGTGAGCGCAAAGCCAACCGAAACCGAGGCCAAAAGCCACTTGATCCTTCTCTGCACAATGGCAATCATGCAGAAAAATCCAAAATAGGAGAATGCAAAATTCACCAGCAAAATAGGATTCAGCATATAAACGTGGTCGCGGATCTGCTCTCCGAACACCAGCACAAGGGCAAACTCGCCCAAGAACTGCGCTGCGATCATCACCGCGGCCGCAATGGCCAGAATGGCCAGCACGATAGTGCGGATCCTGCCGCAGAATCGCTTGCGGTCGCCGGCCTGCAGATCCTCTGCAAACTGCGTGGCAAAGGGATTATAAAGATAGCCCGTTGCGGCCTGCAGAAGCATGGCCGGTGCAAAAATGGAGGCATAAGCACCCAAAAGCACCTCTCCGCATTGCTTCTCAAGGATCAGCTTGGGAAGCATGGAAAGTGCCGAATAGAGAAACAGATAAATGCAGAGCGGCAGCGTTTCCAAAGCCAATCGACCGCAGGAATGCATCGAGTCCCAAAGGCGAAAGTCGGCAAGCGACCGGACTCTCGGCAGATCGTAGATCACCGTCACCGCCACGGAAAGAAGCGTCATGCAAAGAAGAGCCACATTGAGATCCCGACTGAGCACGTAGCCGAAAAGGAAGCAAATCAGAAGGCCCACGCCCTTCACGGTGAAGGATTTGCCGGCCACGTCCAATCTTCCCCGCTTCTGTGCTATACCATGAAGCACGTCTGCATAGCTTTCCGCCAAACGGAAGAGCATAAACAAGCAGATCGCCAAAAGCTGAACGCCGAAATACCGGCTGATCAGGGAAAAGACCACACAGGCCGCCATGGACAGGATGCAGGTTAATGCGCGAAGCCCCACGTAGATGGAATCGCCATACTTCCCTTCCATATCCGAAACCTGATAATTTCGGATGCCAAACATGGCCACCGTTTGAAAGATGGCGCTCACCGACATGGCCACGGAAAGCAATCCCGCATCCTCAAAGCCTCCCAAAACCGTGACCAAAACGGTCACGATCCATTGGGAAACCAGGTAGGTGATATTGCCAACCGCATTCCATATCACGTTTCGTTTCAATTCTTGATTCGTCATAATCAATTTCTATCAGAAGGCAACGATATAAACGTCGTAGACCGATGCCATCAGAATGGCGGCCATGATACCGAAGGTGACGAGGTTGAGCACTCGGTCACTCTGCTTCATAACGACCTTGGGACTGCCCAGACTATACAGCATCGGGAACAGTGCGGGAATGATATATCTCCATTGACAGCCGTTCACGGTGTCGTGTCCGACAGGTGTAAAGGAGATATAAAGTGCCGTGGCAACCAGCGCGATCTGCGCAAACACCGCTGCAAGGTTCAGCAAACGGTAGCGGCCGACCATGGGGAAATCGTCGGACTCATTCTTGTCGGCAAAGGCAAGGAATCCGATCAAAACCATCACCACGGTGGTGTAGAAATCGGAAGGATAGCCAAGATAGGCAAAATAGGTGCAGAAGCTCCATGCGAAGTTCAGGCCAACGTAGTTCCCCATGAACTCCAGCAGATTGCCTGCATATTCAAAGGGATGCGTGAAGATATATTTGATCTGACCGCCGGCGTTGACGTCCGCTCCGCCGCGAAGATCCGTGCGGCTTCCCATATTCACAAAGAACGGAAGCACAAAGGAGATCAGCACGATGGCAAGCGCCGCCGCACAGATCATGGTAAAGCGTTTCCTTTGCTCCTTGGATTCGCTCTTGTATTTCAGCATGAAGAGGAGCGGCAGGAACAGCACGAAATAGATCGCTTTCGCGCCGCATCCGATCACGATGGCTGCCACGATCCGCCAAAGGGTTGGCATATCCATGGGCTCATCATGCCGCTGAAGCACCGAAAGAATGGTGGCCATCGCATAGGAAAGGAAGGCGATCACCCAGAAATCGTAGGTGATGGTGCTGGCCATAAACACAGCCGTGGGAAGCAAGCAGATTGCCGACATGAGCCGCGCTCCGCTCTTCAGCTTTTTCAAGCCGAAATAGATCACAACTCCGTAGATCAGCACGTTGATCAGCTTGAGCAGGATCATCTGCTGAACGAAATCCACGCCGATCCATCCGCACACGGCAATGAAGAGCGCCATATGAAGATACGAAATGTGCGTATAGAAATTGACGAAAACACCCTCTGCCGCCGTGACCTCTCGGGAATCTCCCAAAAGGCTCAGATTCACGCCCTGAAAGTCCTGCAGATTGGCATCCACGTGATAAATAAACATCTCCTGGTCGCAATCGGCAAGGGTTTGCTTATGCCCGAAGAGCAATCGGCTGAGGTTTTCCGCACGCTCATAGTGGATCTGATCGTCCCACGATACGCCTGTGGTGATGGGCAGACAGTAGGCAAACAACGTGCCCACCAGAATGATCACCACAAGGAAGAGCTTAGCGGCTTGATTTCCATGCTTGCTGATCCCTCTCCAAAGCAGCTGAAGCGACACGGAAACCACCGCCATTGCAAGCATCAGCTTGAGCGAGAAGGGAGAAACGTGTGTGAACAAAAGGAGGAGGATGAACGTTGCCGCGTAGATCAGCGTGGAGAGCCACGCCGCCACATAAAGAAATGCGCGCAGAACGCCCTGTTCTCTCTCCTGCCGATAAACCACAACCGCCGCTTTGAACATTTTAGCAACCGCGGAATAGTAGCCGATCCGACGATTGAACACGGCCAAAAGCACCAACGCCGCCACCAGGAGGACACAGGCGATCACGTTAAAGGTGTAATATCCCTCATGCTCCACCGATTCCAGAGAAAGCTCCGTGGGGGTGAAGCTTCCGTTCACAACCAATCTCAGCTGCGTGTAGCTTCTGGCAGGAATGTAGAGCGATAGAAAATCCATTCCCTTGTATATATGAGTGTGATAGGAGGTCGGCTCGGAGAGATCGTTGCCGTTGGCGGCATAGTAGATCTGAACATAGATCGATTCCTCCACCGCCTCGGCGATTCGAAGCGTGATCCGATTGAACACAACGCCCTCTGCGGGAAGATCCACGGTTATCTGCGGATCTCCGTTGTTGGGGGTGAAGGTGTAGTTCCCTGCTTCATCCTTCACCACATCGTAGCCGGAGTGCGAGCCGGTGCAAAGAGCCTCCCGATCAATCACCGTAGCATTCGCCAGCGTTTGATCGTTTCTTGCCGTAAGCAATGAGGTGAACAAAAACACCAGCACCAGCGTGATCATCACGTAGCCGATCTTTTTCTTTTCCTTCAGAAAGGATTTCAAATTCGTCATAATAATTTCCTCTTCGACCGTAATCGGCGTTAAATGGGACGGATCCTGCTTTTTTGCTCTTTTCGACTCCGTTCGACGGCGTTTTTCGCAATCAAACGTATCTCCCGGAGTCGGCATCGAAAGCTTTTTTTCAGATATTCTTCAGGGCCTCTGCCAGATCC
>JAZRCQ010000129.1:0-3346 GCA_045659845.1 Eubacteriales bacterium | reverse complement strand
CGGCAAAGCTCGGCCACGGCTTCTCCCGCCTCCCGCAGGGTGAGTCCCGGGCGACAAAGCTCTCGCAGAACGTAAAGACGTCCCTCGGCATCCACGCCCAAAAGCAGCACTGCCAGCATATCGAAGCCGTAGTCCAGCGCCGCAAAGAGGCGAAGGTTGCGGGGGATCTCCGATGGGGGAAGCACGTGCACATCGGTTTGAAATTCGGGAAGAAATTGCCCTTCAAACACGTCCCAACGTCCGTGGAGCCAGGCATCCCGCAGCTTTTCGGGCAGGCTTTCCAGCTGGCGCACGTAGTCGGGATCAGCGGAAAGCAAAACGGGATTGTCGTAAACAACGGCGGGGATGAAAAGATAGTCCTCGCTTCTCTCGTCGGCGCGGTATATGCGGTCAACGAAGAGTCGCTTCACCCAAGCATGCCCGATTCCGCCGGGGTTGCAGGTGAGATACATGCGGCGCGGAAATGCGCCAACGCCTCGCAGACAGGCCTTTAAAACTGTAAACTGATATTCGCTCAGCTGCGTTGCCTCGTCGATGGCGATCACATCGTATTCCTGCCCCTGATAGCGGAGGACGTCGCGATTGGTGGCGCAGTAGCCGAGAGCGATGCTGCTTCCGTTTTGGAAGAACAGGCATTTTTCACTTTCACGGTACTGCACCAGCTCGCCGTATTCTGCCAGAATGGGACGAACGTGGTTGGCTTTTACTTCGGCGTAGGAACGCCGGATCAGGATGCATCGGATCCCCGGATAAACCAAGCAGAGCGTCACAAGCTTGCGGCGCAGTGCCCAGGATTTTCCGCCGCCTCGCGCGCCGCCGTAAGCGGTGTAGCGAGCGCGGGAGCTGAAGAATCGCTTCTGCCGCTCGTTTGGCACGCCGCCAATGCGCAGGATCCGAGAGGAGGGGATGCTCAAGCGCCGTCCTCGAAGATGTCATGCTCGAAAACCACTCTCAGCTCTCCGCATTCTGCCCCTGCGGCGGCTTCGGGCTTTTCGCCGTAGCCCAAACGGCGCTTGAGATAGGCGGAGACCACGGTGGGTGAAAGGAGCGCCGTGTTCAGCGCCTCGTCCTCCATCACAGCGGCCAGACGGTCGGCCTCCTCGGGATGCGTGAGGCGCAACGTCTCCATCTCGGAGATGCCGCAGCCCAGCCAGCGGCAAAAGCCTGCGGGATTGGGAAAGCGGCCGCCGCCCTTCTTGCCGGTGCTGTCCGATGCCTTGCAGCTCTTCAGATAGCGCTTCAGATAGGAATTTAGCTTGCCGCCCGTCACGGCCTCCTCAAGCGAGATTGGTTTGGATAAACTCATACAAATGAACGTCACCTCTTTTCTTTTTTGCTTCCGTGCGACGATATTGTAGCATGAAAAAAAGTGCCACGGCATGACAAGCTGTGCCATTCCGTGCCACACTTTGAGTTTTTTTTGAAAAAACGGGAGATTTTAGAAAAAGTGACTACCAATTTGCAGGAAACTGTGATATAATAAAAAAGATTGAAAGAGCAGGCCGGATGTGGTGCGGCCGAAGAGAAGGAGGAGAACGTGATGCACAACGGATTTTCGGCAGGACTGGTGTCGGTCTCCTTTCGGCGGCACTCGCCGAGAGAGATCCTTGAGGCGATGAAGATGGCCGGCTTGTCCTGCGTGGAGTGGGGGAGCGACGTTCACGCTCCCTGCCGCGATTCCGAACGGTTGGAGGAGCTGGCCGAGCTGCAAAGGGAGATGGGGATCATCTGCTCCTCCTACGGCACCTATTTCCGATTGGGAGAAGCCCCCGTCGAGGAGCTGGAGGCCTACGCTGCGGCCGCCAAGCGGCTGGGAACGAGCGTTTTGCGCCTTTGGTGCGGAAGCAAGAGCGGTGCAACTCTTGCAAGGGAGGCGCGGCAGGCTCTTGTGGCCGACTGTCTCCGTGCCGCCGAGCTCGCGGAGAAGCAGGGGGTAACGCTCTGCATGGAGTGCCATAAGGGAACCTTCACCGAGGATCCGAAGGATGCCGTTTGGCTGATGGAGGAGATCGATTCTCCAAGATTCCGAATGTATTGGCAGCCCTTTCAATGGCAGGATGCGGAGCAAAATCTCCGCAACGCCGAGATGATCGCGCCCTACTGCAAAAATATCCACGTGTTCCATTGGAAGGGGGCGCAAAAGCTTCCGCTGGCAGAGGCGGCGGAGGAATGGCGGAGCTATCTGCAGTGCTTTTCCGGAACGCAGACGCTTCTGCTGGAATTCATGCCGGGAGACAAAATCGAGGAGCTTGCGGCGGAGGCCGAGGCCCTCAGAAAGATCATAGGGGAACTGAAATGAAAGCAATTTTTCTTTGCGAAAAAAAGGATCGTCTGTTCAGCATCTACGATCCCGCCGCCGTTGACGCGCTGGAGGCGTTGATCGGAATCGAAAAAAGGATCTTCACCAAGGAGGAGCTTCTGCGCACGCCGTCGGACTTCTCAGAAGTTCGCTACGTATTTTCCACGTGGGGAATGCCCGTGTTCACCGAGGAGGAGATCCGCGCGTGCCTTCCCTCGTTGGAGTGCCTCTTTTATGCCGCCGGCACCGTCCAGCAGTTTGCACGTCCTTTTCTTGCCTGCGGCGTGAAGGTTTTTTCGGCGTGGGCGGCCAATGCGATCCCCGTGGCGGAAATGACGGTGGCGCAGATCATTTTGGCCAATAAGGGCTATTTCCTTTCCCATCGGCTCTATCATGCCAAGGGAAGGCGCGTGGCGAGCGAGGCCTTCCAAAAGTGCGGAGGTAATTACGAGGAGACCGTTGGCATCATCGGCGCGGGCATGATCGGCAGTCTGGTGATCCGTATGCTCAAAGCCTACCGTCTCCGCGTGATCGTGTTCGATCCCTTCTTGTCGGATGAGAAGGCAGGGGAGCTGGGCGTGGAGAAGTGCGACCTGCAGGAGGTGTTTGAGCGTGCTTTTGCGGTGTCTAATCATTTGGCCAACAACGAACAAACTCGCGGAATGCTTTCCTATCAGCATTTTTCCCGCATGAGGGAGAACGCCGTTTTCATCAACACGGGCAGAGGCGCCCAGGTGGTGGAGGAGGATCTGGTGAGAGTTCTGCGGGAGCGCCCGGATCTGACGGCGCTTTTGGACGTGACGTATCCCGAGCCTCCCTTGGAGGGGCATCCCTTCTATCAGCTGGAAAACTGCCTGCTCACGCCGCATATCGCAGGAAGTGCGGGCAACGAGGTGGCGAGAATGGGGGCTTTCATGCTTCGGGAATTCGAGGCCTACAGCGCAGGAGAGCCCACCTCCTATGAGGTCACGGAGAGAATGCTGGAAACGATGGCTTGAAAAAATCCACCTGCGGTTGGGAGGGCAACCGCAGGGGGATTTTAGGTGG
>JAZRCQ010000128.1:0-4715 GCA_045659845.1 Eubacteriales bacterium | reverse complement strand
ATTGCTCCCGGCTATGAGCCTGAGGCGCTGGAGATCCTGAAGTCCAAGAGAAAGGGCACCTACAACGTGGTGAAGATCGATCCCGACTACGTGCCCGAGGTGACCGAGCGCAAGCAGGTGTTCGGCATTACCTTCGAGCAGGGAAGAAACAATTTCGAGA
Source organism: Eubacteriales bacterium (assembly GCA_045659845.1). GTDB lineage: Bacteria > Bacillota > Clostridia > Oscillospirales > CAG-272 > UMGS1865. The sequence continues at coordinate 4,555 of JAZRCQ010000128.1, read as the reverse complement.
TCAATCGCGAGCTGCTTTCCGATATCGTCACCGAAAACAAGAGCTTCCCCGAGAGTGCCGTGAGAGATCTCATCATTGCGCTTATCACTCTGAAATACACCCAGTCCAACTCGCTCTGCTATGCCGTGGACGGTCAGGCCATCGGCGATGGCGCAGGCCAGCAGTCGAGAAACCACTGCACCCGTCTGGCAGGCACCAAGGCCGACACGTGGTTCCTCCGCCAGCACGATAAGGTGCTGAATCTGCCCTTCAAGGCCGATCTCAAGCGCCCCGACAGAGACAACGTGATCGACGGTTATATCAACCGCAACGAGGAGGACGTTTGCGCCGACGGTATCTGGCAGAAGTATTTCACCACCCGTCCCGAGCCTCTCACCGATGAGGAGATCCGCGCCTACCTTTCCGGCATCGACGGCGTTGCCCTCGGCTCGGATGCCTTCTTCCCCTTCGATGACAACATCGAGAGAGCCAAGAGAAGCGGTGTGAAGTATATTGCCGAGCCCGGCGGATCGATCCGCGATGACGTGGTGATCGATTGCTGCAATAAGTACGGAATGGTCATGGCATTCACCAAGATGCGCCTGTTCCATCATTGATTTGAGGAGGATAAAACCGTGTTTTTTGATAAGCTGAAGGAATTTGATCCCGAGGTATATGCCTCCTGCGACAGAGAGCTGAAGCGTCAGCAGCATAACATTGAGCTGATCGCCTCCGAGAATATCGTTTCCGAGGGCGTTCTGCTGGCGGCAGGCAGTATTCTCACCAATAAATATGCCGAGGGCTCCCCCTCCAAGCGCTACTACGGCGGCTGCGTCTACGTGGACGAGGTGGAGGAGATCGCGCGCGAGAGAGCCAAGAAGCTCTTCGGCGCAGAGCATGCAAACGTGCAGCCCCATAGCGGAGCAAACGCCAATCTGGCCGTTTTCTTTGCCCTGCTGCAGCCCGGCGACACCGTGCTTTCCATGAGCCTGGCTCACGGAGGCCACCTGTCTCACGGCTCTCCCGTGAACATTTCGGGCAAGTATTTCAACATCGTTCCTTATTTCGTGGACGATGAAACGCAAACCATCAACTATGAAACCGTAAGAGAGCTGGCCTTGGCGAATAAGCCGAAGATGGTCCTTGCAGGCGCCAGCGCATATCCCCGCACCATCGATTTCAAGCGCTTCCGCGAGATCGCCGATGAGGTTGGTGCATATTTCATGGTGGATATGGCACACATCGCAGGCCTTGTGGCCGCAGGCGTTCATGAAAGCCCCGTTCCCTATGCCGACGTGGTGACCACCACCACCCATAAGACGCTCCGCGGCCCTCGCGGCGGTTTGATCCTCTGCCGCGAGGCATTGGCAAAGCAGATCGACAAGGCCATTTTCCCCGGCACGCAGGGCGGCCCTCTGATGCACATCATTGCCGCAAAGGCCGTTGCCTTCGGCGAAGCACTCACCGATGAATTCAAGGACTATCAGAGAAAGATCGCGGCCAATGCAAAGGTGCTGGCCGACGCTCTGATGAAGAGAGGCATCAAGCTGGTCTCCGGCGGAACGGACAACCACCTGATGCTCTTGGATCTGCAGGGAACCGGTATCACGGGCAAGGAGCTGGAGCATCGTTTGGATGAGGTGCATATCACGGCCAATAAGAATGCCGTGCCCAACGATCCCGAAAGCCCCTTCGTCACCAGCGGTCTGCGCGTGGGAACGCCGGCCGTAACCTCCAGAGGCTTTGGCCCCGAGGAGATGGAGAAGATCGCGGGCTTCATTGCCGACGTCACCTTTGATTACGAGAACAGCCGCGAGCGCGTCACCCGCGAGGTGGTGGAGCTTTGCGAGAAATTCCCCATTTACAACGATTGAGGAGAACAATATGAAGCTGATGGTTGTTGGCGGTGGCGGAAGAGAACACGCCATCATCAAAAAACTGAAGGAGAATCAGAGCGTGGAGAAGATCTACGCTCTGCCCGGAAACGGCGGTATCGCGGCCGACGCCGAGTGCGTGGCCATTGCCGCCACCGATATCGAGGGCATCGTTGCTTTTGCTCGGGAGCAGGGTATCGACTATGCTGTGGTCGCGCCCGACGATCCCCTGGTGCTTGGATGCGTGGATCGCCTGGAGGAGCTGGGCATCCCCTGCTTCGGTCCTCGCGCCAATGCGGCGATCATTGAAGGAAGCAAGGTGTTTTCCAAGAATTTGATGAAGAAATATGGTATTCCCACGGCGGAATACGAGGTGTTCGATGATCTGGAGGCGGCGCTGGCCTATCTGGAAACGGCACCGATCCCCACGGTGATCAAGGCCGACGGTCTGGCGCTGGGCAAGGGCGTGATCATCGCCCAGACCCGCGAGGAGGCTCGCGAGGCCGTGATCTCCATGATGCAGGACAAGATGTTTGGCAAGAGCGGCGACCGCGTGGTGGTGGAGGAATTCCTCACCGGCCCCGAGGTGTCGGTTTTGTCCTTCACCGACGGAAAAACGGTTGTTCCCATGGTGTCCTCCATGGACCATAAGCGCATCGGCGATAACGACACGGGCCTGAACACGGGCGGCATGGGAACGGTTGCTCCCAATCCCTACTACACCGAGCAGATCGCCGCCGAGTGCATGGAGACCATCTTCCTGCCAACGGTGAGAGCCATGGCCGCTGAGGGCCGTCCCTTCAAGGGATGCCTCTATTTCGGCCTGATGCTCACGCCCAAGGGCCCCAAGGTGATCGAATACAACTGCCGCTTCGGAGATCCCGTAACGCAGGTGGTTCTGCCCCTTCTGGAGAGCGATCTTCTGGAGGTGATGCAGGCGGTCACGGAGGAGAGACTGGCCGATGCCGAGGTGAAATTCGGAAAGGGAAGTGCGGCCTGCGTGATCATGGCGTCGGGCGGCTATCCCGCATCCTATCGGAAGGGCTTTGAAATTATGATTCCCGCAGAGGTGGCAGGATCGGTCTACGTGGCCGGTGCCGCGCTCAGCGAGGGCAAGCTGGTCACGTCGGGCGGTCGCGTTCTCGGCGTAACCGCAGTCAGAGATACGCTCAAGGAGGCATTGAAGGCCTCTTATGCGGCGGTGGAGCAGATCTCCTTTGAGGGAGCCTACTACCGTCATGATATCGGCGCGAAGGCAATGCGCGCAAAGGAGGTAAACTGATTTGGTTTACAGAGTTTACGTTGAAAAGAAAAAGGAGCTGGCCAACGAGGCCAAGGCGCTTCTCTCGGATGCAAGATTGCTTCTGGGCATCGATGCACTCACCGACGTTCGCGTGATCAACCGCTACGATGCGGAGAATATCAGCGACGAGCTGTTTTCCTATGCAAAGCAGACCGTGTTTTCCGAGCCCCAGCTGGACGTGGTGTCCGAGGAGGTGGAGCTTTCGGGAGCTTCCGTGTTTGCCGTGGAGTATCTTCCCGGCCAGTTCGACCAGAGAGCCGATTCTGCCGCGCAGTGCATTCAGATCATTTCCACCGGTGAGCGCCCCTTGGTGCGCACCGCGAAGCTCTATGCGCTCTACGGTGATCTCACCGAGGCGCAGATCGCCGAGATCAAGAAATATGTGATCAACCCCGTGGAGGCAAGAGAGGCAAGCCTTGAAAAGCCCGCCACGCTGAAAATGTCCTATGACATTCCCACCACGGTGCAAACCATGGAGGGCTTTATCGGTCTTTCCCGCGAGGAGCTGGAGCAGTTTATCCGCGCCTACGGCCTCGCAATGGATATCGACGACATCCTCTTCTGCCAGTCCTATTTCAAGCAGGAGGATCGCGATCCCACCATCACCGAGATCCGCATGATCGACACCTATTGGTCGGATCACTGCCGCCACACCACCTTCGGAACCATCATCGATAAGGTGGAATTTGAGGACGAGCTGCTGCAGAAGACCTACGAGGATTATCTGAACACGAGACGCGAGCTGGGCCGCACCAAGCCCATCTGCCTGATGGATCTTGCCACGGTGGCGGTGAAGTATCTGAAGGTCAACGGCAAGCTGGATAAGCTGGACGAATCCGAGGAGATCAACGCCTGCACGGTGAAGATCAACGTGGACGTAGACGGTGTGAGCGAGCCCTGGCTGCTCCTCTTTAAGAACGAAACGCACAACCATCCCACCGAGATCGAGCCCTTCGGCGGCGCGGCCACCTGCATCGGCGGCGCGATCCGCGATCCCGTTTCGGGGCGCGCCAACGTTTACGGTGCAATGCGCGTGACCGGTGCGGCAGATCCGTTGGTTCCTGTTTCCGAGACCATCAAGGGCAAGCTGCCCCAGAGAAAGATCGTTACCACCGCGGCGGCAGGCTACTCCTCCTACGGTAACCAGATCGGTCTTGCTACGGGCATTGTTGACGAAATTTACCATCCCGGCTATGCGGCAAAGCGCATGGAGATCGGCGCGGTAATCGCAGCTGCTCCCGCAGAGAATGTACGCCGTGAAGTACCGAATCCCGGTGATGTGATTATCCTTTTGGGTGGTTCTACCGGTCGTGATGGCTGTGGCGGTGCTACCGGATCTTCCAAATCCCATACTGTGGAATCGCTGGAAAGCTGTGGCGCAGAAGTACAGAAGGGCAAT
>JAZRCQ010000127.1:0-4564 GCA_045659845.1 Eubacteriales bacterium | reverse complement strand
AGCAGCAGCCTTCATAGCAGCGTTGATGCCGTCCTTGGTAACGTTCTGACCCTTAACAACGGCAACCAGAATGGTGGTAGAACCGGTGCAGGTGGGAACGCGCTGAGCGGAACCGATCAGCTTGCCGTTCAGCTCGGGGATAACCAGACCGATAGCCTTAGCAGCACCGGTGGAGTTGGGAACGATGTTCTGAGCACCTGCGCGAGCGCGGCGGAGGTCACCCTTTCTGTGAGGACCGTCGAGGATCATCTGGTCACCGGTGTAAGCATGAACGGTGGTCATGATACCGGACTGGATGGGGAAAGCATCGTTGAGAGCCTTAGCCATGGGAGCCAGGCAGTTGGTGGTGCAGGGTGCGGCAGAGATGATCTTGTCGTCTGCGGTGAGGGTGGTCTCGTTTACAGAGAAAACGATGGTCTTGAGGTCCTTGCCTGCGGGAGCAGAGATAACAACCTTCTTTGCGCCTGCGTTGATGTGAGCCATGGACTTCTCGGTGGAGCAGTGGAAGCCGGTGCACTCCAGAACAACGTCAACCTCCAGCTCGCCCCAAGGGCAGTTAGCGGCGTCCTTCTCAGGGTAGATCTTGATGGTCTTGCCGTCAACGGTGATGCTGTTTTCGTCTGCGGAAACAGTGTCAGCCAGAGCATACTTGCCCTGAGCAGAGTCATACTTCAGCAGGTGAGCGAGCATCGTGGGGCTGGTCAGGTCGTTGATTGCAACGATCTCATAGCCCTCTGCGCCGAACATCTGACGGAATGCGAGACGACCGATGCGTCCAAAACCGTTAATCGCAACTTTTACATTTGCCATTGGAATTGATCCTCCGTTTTTCTAAATCTTTTGATTTTGGTTTTCCGATGTTGAAAAGGAAAGCCTTTCCATACAGATATATTTTACCTCATTTTCCTCGATTTTACAAGAGGATTGCGCAAATTTTATCATTTTTGTAGGATTCCATTCATTTCAACAAAAAACGAACGAGCAATTTGTGCATTTTACAGATATTTCATCCGAAAAATGAAAAAAACGGGAAAGGAATTGCAAAACAGAGGCTTACATGATATAATGGAGGCATCCAAACAGCTTCATATAAGGAGAAGATTATGAAAAAGCTCGTTGTTTTTATACTGTCGGCTCTGCTTTTGCTCTCCCTCACCTCCTGCTCCGAGCCGGAGCCCGAGCGGATCGAGGCTATCCCCGTTGCCTCTGCCGTTTGTGAGGACGGCAGGATCGTGGTGACCTATCAGGACGGTCTTGTTCTGGATCTGGGCGAGGTGAACTCCCTGCTTCCCGTTTGCTCCAGCGTGATGAAGGCGGGCATGGCTTCAAAGGAGGATCAGGGTCAGGTCAAGGCAGCCGCCGAGGACGAAACCGATCGCGGCGATGAAGGCACGGTTACGGATCACGTGATCCTCGATTCGATGCACTATCGGATGGTGACGGCCGTTGTTGCGCCTGCCTCGCCGAATCTTTCCGCCTGCCTTTTTGCCGACGCGGCAACCTCCTTTGCACGCTACGGCGTTTCCGCGCAGTTCTTTGGCAGAACGCTCACTTCCTCCCTCGGCGGCGGAGGCATTGCCTTCCGTCCCGCCTTGAACGGCTCGATGGCGTTTGCGGGAATTGCCACCTCGGATCAGTTCTACTACTATGAAGGCACCGGTGCTTTAGCCGACGGCAGCTACGCCTTCGTGATCAACGGCGTACCCGGCGGCACCGGCATGGTGGGCGGCTTGCAGGGCGACTCTATGGTGCAATACACCGTGAGCGGCTCGGGCGCCCTGATGCCGGATGCCTATATCTTGATCAACGATGGGATCTATGCCCCCGTGGACGATGCCGTGCTTCCGTTGCTTCGTCAGCACGCCACCGCGGTTACCGTGCCGGAGACCTATCGGAATATGGCGGTCACCGTGATCGAAAAGGATGCCTTCCGCGATTTTTCGGCGCTCACGTCGGTTTCTATTCCCAAAACGATCACCTCCATTGAGGAGAACGCCTTCGCCGGCTGCTCTGCCCTGACCGAGCTCCGCTTCGCCGGCACGCAGGCCGAATGGGATGCCGTGGAAAAGGCCGCCGGCTGGAACGACGGCAGAGAGTTCACCGTGATCTGCGCTGCAGAGGGTGTTGATTGAGTGAGTGGATTTTTTTGAGGGAAACTTTTTGAAAAAAGTTTCCCACAAGCTCCCTTCAAAAACTTTCACAAGAAAGTTTTTGGTTGGTGCGCGTGGAGTGCTTCTGCCCCGTTCCGCAGTTTCAAGCGGAAACTTCCTTCTGCCTGCGCTGACGGCGATAGGCTCCCGCAAGTTTTCAGGGGCCACCAACCCTGAAAACTCTAAAGGGGGAGTTAGAAGTGGAAAATAATTGAGGTTAGAATGTGAATTTTTAAAAGCTTTGCTTTCTGAAAAGGCTCCCCTCTGCACGGGGGAACCTTTTTTCAACCTTCGAAGCCGTGGATGAAGCCGGAAACGTCGGCTGAGCAGACGTCGCCGCCCACCACGCGATTGCGGTAGACCAGCACGTTTGCATACACGGTGCCCTCATAGTCGGCGTAGTTGGTCACGGCAAAGGTGTAGCGCGTCAGCTCCTTGCCCTTGTATTTCAAAAGGTTCAGCCCCTGCTCCTTCTGGATCTCGTTGTAGGCGGCGAACACCTTATCGAATTCGGTTGGGAGCGTGACGCTCTTCACCTCCACGGGAGCGGGCTCCACCGTCCAGCCGAATTGAGAGAGAAAAGCGGCGGCATCCTCCGCCGACTTCACCTTTTCATAGGAATATTGTACCTCGGTCTCCGCACTTGTGGGCACGGAATAGGTGGGAACGAAGGCGATGAGGGTGATGAGCAGGGTGAGCGCCACGCAAACCACGCCAACCAGCTTGATTGTTCCCGCGCGCATGGAATAAATGAACATAAAAGATCCTCCCGATTCATGTGGTGATACACCATATGAGCGCGGGAGGATTTTTATGCCTTTTTGCAAAAGCCCCCACCGTGCGGCGGGGGCGGGAGCATCAGGCGGGAAGCTGAAAATATGTGCATTCTGAACAAAAAAGCCTTGCGCGAGGCGCAAGGCGTTTTTTCGGGCGGCATTATTTCAGCAGGGAGATGTCGATGTCCAGCGAGGGCTCGGAGGCGGAGCGAGAGCCCTCGGAGTGGGAGGCCACGCTGTGCACCAGCCCCATCATCATGAAGGTGGCCAGCATGGAGGAGCCGCCGCAGGAGAGGAAGGGAAGGGTGATGCCAACCACGGGGAGCATGGCAAGGTTCATGCCGATGTTTTCCAGGATCTGGGTGACGAACATGGCGCCCACGCCCACGCAGATCAGGCCGCCGCAATCCGAGTGCATGGCGTTTTTGGCGATCATAAAGATCCGCGCCACGATCACGATGAACAGCACCAGCACCGCCAGCCCGCCGAGAAAACCGAATTTCTCGCAGATGGTGGCGAAGATGAAGTCGGTGTGGGAGGCGTCGAGGATCTCATAATAGGAGCCGCCGAGGATACCGTTGCCGAAGAAGCCTCCGTTTGCAATGGCCTCGCGGCTGAGAAGCGGCTGGTAGCCCTTGCCCAAGGGATCCAGCTCGGGATTGAAGCCAACGATGATCCGACGCTGCTGATAAGGCTCCAGAAGGTTCCAAAGATAGGGGGAGAGGAGCAGGAGCAATGCCCCCGCGCCGCCGAAATAGGCGGGATGAAGGCCGGCGCAGAAAAGCATGATGGCGAGAATGGATAGATACACCAGCGCCACGCCGAGGTCGCCCGAGAGCAGGATCAGCGCCACCACGCTGCCCGCGTGGAGCGCCAGCATCAGGATGGACTTGGGATGGTTGATGCGCCCGCGCAGGTCGAAGAGATGCTGCCCGAAGCTGCAAACAAGGGCGAACTTCACAAATTCCGAGGGCTGGATCATCACCCCAACGATGGGGATCACCAGCCAGCTCTTGTTGCCCGTTTCCATGCTGACACCGCTTTTTCCGAACACCAGTGTGATCACCAGCAGCAGAATGCAGGCCGCCATGATGGGAAGGCGAAGCTTTTGAGAGAAGAGGCGGAAATCCAGTGAGGCGATCACCACGGTGGCCACCATGCCAACGAGGAACATGGCGATCTGCATCTTCAGCTTGGATTGGCCGAAGTTGTCCACCGCGCCCCACACCGTGACGATGCTGATCAGGCAAAGAGCCATGACGCAGAAGAAGAGAACGGGATCCACACAGCCAACGGCGTCCCGAAGATATTGCTTGATCCTTTGCACGGCGGTTCCTCCTTTCTGCAAGGGATAAAGGGAAGCGGCCTGTCAGGAAACGGGGTTCGTGACAAGCCGCGGTCGGTTTGATTCAGGGGTGGGGTATCAATACTGTCTGCCCCAGATCACCATATGCTTGGCGGGCTTGCCGCAGCAAACGCAGGTATCCGAGAGGTGATCCTCTTTGAAGGGGATGCAACGGGACTTTACTCCACCTGTGGCGTCCTTGAGCTGCTCCTCGCAGGCAACGTCTCCGCACCACATTGCTTTAATGTAGCCGGATTTGTTTTCGGCAATGTCAAGGAACTCGTCATAGGAGC
>JAZRCQ010000126.1:0-3910 GCA_045659845.1 Eubacteriales bacterium | reverse complement strand
TGCCTCAGCCTGCCCGTCGGCAATGCTATGAACGCTGATGGCGGCACCGGCCTGATTTCCCATTGCGCGAACGTAACGAATGATATTGGAGCAGCAAAGCGTTCTGGGAGATACCACACTTCCCAGCGGCAGGCCGTCGAGAATGCGGGGATTCTCCATTCGCCCCACCTTGGTGATGATCTGAGGGATTTTATAGCTCTTGCCATAAAGGGAAACCACCATGTTCAGCTCGTCCAATCCGGTGAGGGAAACGATGGCATCGCAGCCGGAGATCCCCTCGCTCTCCAAAAAGCCCTGATCGGAGGCATCCCCGTTGATCACGGTGACTTTGGGGAGAAGGCCCGCCAAGTGGTTGCAAACGGCGAGATCCTTTTCGATCAGCTGAATGTCGATATCGCTGTTGCTCAACGCCTCGGCCAAATAAAAGCTGATCCTGCCGCCGCCGATCAGCATCAGACGTCGCACTCTATGGGTGATGATCCCGAGATTTTTAAGCAAGGTGGACAGCGCATCGGTGGGAGCGGTTACAAAGATTCGGTCTCCCTCCTGCAGAACGAAATTTCCGTTCGGCGCGAAGGCCGTGCCGTTCCGAAGCACCGCACAAACCAAAACGTTGCATTTCACGATCGCGTTGAGATTGCTCAAGGAAGCATTGCAAAGGCGGCTTCCCTTCTCGATTTTAAGCTCCACGATCTCGATTCGTCCCTTGGCAAAGCGATCCCGTTTCAGAAATCCGGGATATTTCAAGAGGCTTTCAATCTCTCTTGCGGCCTGCTTTTCGGGATTCACGATCATGGAAAGGCCGAAAACATCCTTCATGGCATAGGCCTGATCCGCATATTCGGGATCGCGGATCCGCACGATCGTGTGGATGGAGGGATTGATCCAATGCGCCGTGGTGCAGCAAAGAAGATTCACTTCATCAGTGCCGGTAACAGCGATCAGAAGATCGGCATGCTCCACGCCGGCTCGCTTCAGCGTATCGGTGGAGGCACAATTTCCTTCCACAAATAAAACGTCATGCCTGCCGAGAGAATGATTGAGGGCGGCCGATCGGCTATCGATCACGGTGAGATCATGCCCTTCTGCCGAAAGATGTCCGGCAAGCATTTCTCCGAGCTTGCCGTTTCCGGCAATCAGAATTTTCAAAGCGATACCTCCCTGATTTGGTTCAAAGTAGTGGAAAATGCAAGGGAATCAAACGTTTCTTTCGATCCAATCCGCCGCAAGATCTGCCCATTGGCGAACGTCCTCGTGCGCGAGCGCGAGACCGAGCCCGTGCTTGCCGGAGGGAAAAATATGCATTTCAAATGGAACGCCGTTGTCGCGCAGTCGCTCTCCGAACACCAGCGAATTTTTGACGTTAACAACGGGATCGTCCGAGGTGTGCCACAAAAACGCCTTCGGCGTTTCCTTGGTGACGCGGTATTGAAGCGAATACTCTGCTTTCTTTGTTTCCCATTCCTCGGCACCGAGAAGATTCTTTCCGCTGCCCACGTGACCATATTCATCCTCCACAGAGATCACGGGATAGCAAAGCACGCCGCCATTGGGGACGCAGGACATCAGATCCACGTCATCGCGATTCCAATCCGACGGCAAGGCATCCTCAAACAGCAGTGAAGAGCCGGCCAGATGTCCTCCGGCGGAGAAGCCGAGAACCACCACCCGATCAGGATCCACCATCCAGAATTTCGCATTGGCGCGAACGATACGGATCGCTCTTTGTGCATCGCAAAGCCCCGTTGGAAACCGATTCGGGCTGACTCGGTAATCCACCACGATCGCATGCATCCCTTTCGCGTTGAAAAACTTGGCGATCTGTTCCCCCTCATGGTCGGAGGCGCGCATCCGATAGCCTCCGCCGGGCAGGATCACCACGCATGGCAGAGGACGGTTAGAATTCAAAAGATGGAGGTGAAGCTGATTGGGCGTGTCGAAATCCGTATGAAAAAACGGGATTTTATCGGGCCAGATCGAAAGAGTCATTTTTGGTTTCCTCCCAGTAAGAAGCTTTCCCTTATTCTACCACAAATTCATCGTAAAGTCAACAGAATTCCTTTTTCCTCCGATAAAAAACCTCACGGTATTGAAAACATATATCGATCAAAGCGCACATATCATAAAATAAAAGGAGGTGAGCGAATGCACAGACAGTTGCTTCAATCTTCGGTCTTTTTTCTATGCTTCACGATCATATGCGGTTGTTTTTGGGTCTCGTCTTCTCTTCTGTCACGAGAAACAGTTGCCGATACTGATCCAATGCCGCCTCTTCCAACCGTTGTTCTGGACGCGGGGCATGGCGGGGAGGACGGAGGCGCTTCCTCGGTGAGTGGCTTGCTTGAAAAGGATCTGAATCTCGCCGTTGCCAAGGAGCTGGAATCCTTGCTTCTTGCAAACGGATACTGCGTTCTGATGACGCGAACCGACGACCGCATGCTCTATGATCGGGAGACCGATTATCGCGGCAGAAAGAAGCTTCTTGATCAGACGGAGCGAATTCGGATCGCCGAATCTGCTCCCAACGCCATTTTTATCAGTATCCACATGAATTCCTTTCCGCAGGAGCAATACAGCGGCCTGCAGGTTTGGTATTCCGAAAACGATCCTCGCTCGGAGAAGCTGGCAGCGGATGTGCAGGCCGCGGTGAGAGATGAGCTTCAGCCACAGAACGATCGTGAGATCAAGCGCGCGGGATCCTCCATTTTTCTTTTGCACCGATTGCAGATGCCTGCGATCCTGATCGAATGCGGCTTTCTTTCCAATAGGCAGGAAGCCTCGCTCTTGGGAGAATCCGACTACCAAAGAGAATTGGCCTACGTCCTCTTTCTGTCCATCAATCGTTCCTTACAAAAAATTAACGCTGAAATTCCTCAAAATGCTTGATTTTCCTTGCATTTTGCAGTATAATGAAGAAAACGATAAAAAAGGAGCGCGGCATGAAAGGATTGAAAACTTTCTTTATTTGCAGCGAATGTGAATACAAAACACCAAAATGGATGGGCAAATGTCCCAAGTGCGGCGCATGGAATAGCTTTGCAGAGGACGTGGAGGAGATCGAATCCAAAACAGCTTCTCCTGCCGCCAAGCGATTCAGCATGATTCCGCAGGGGGAGAATCATGCCGTTGGCTTCCGCGAGCTGGAAATCCCCGACTATATGAGGCAAAACACGGGGTTGGGCGAATTGGATCGCGTGCTTGGCGGCGGCCTTGTGCATGGATCCGTGGTGCTTCTCTCGGGTGAGCCCGGCATCGGAAAATCCACGCTTCTGATGCAGATCTGCGATGCGCTGGGCGGCACCAAGCGTGTTCTCTACATTTCCGGTGAGGAATCGGGAGGACAGCTAAAGCTTCGGGCGGCACGGCTCGGCGTTGTTGGAGATCGGTTATTTATTCTCACGGAAACCAATATCGAGCGGATCGTGCAAGAGATAGATAAGATCAAGCCCGACGTTCTGATCGTGGATTCGATCCAAACCATCTATTCCTCCTCCGTGAACTCCACCCCCGGAAGCGTTACGCAGGTCAAGGAAACCGCTCTCGCTTTTATCAATAAGGCAAAGAGCGAGGGAATGTCTGTGATCATGGTTGGCCACGTCAACAAGGAGGGGAGCATCGCAGGCCCGAAGGTGCTGGAGCATATGGTGGATGCCGTGCTCTATTTTGAAGGAGAGCGTCAGCAATCCTACCGAATCATTCGCGCGATCAAAAACCGCTACGGCTCCACAAACGAGATCGGCGTGTTTGAAATGAGTGATAAGGGGCTGCTGGAAGTGGAGAATCCATCGGAAATGCTGCTTGCGGGACGTCCCAAGAATATCTCCGGAAACTGCGCCGTTTGCACGCTGGAGGGAACGCGACCTCTGATCGCCGAGATCCAAGCTCTCGTCACGCAAACCGCCTTCCCTGC
>JAZRCQ010000125.1:0-4749 GCA_045659845.1 Eubacteriales bacterium | reverse complement strand
AGCGCCATGCGCTGGGCGGGGAAGGGGACGTATTTATCGGGCAGGAAGGCGTCGAAATTCAGCGAGACGGTACACTCGGTCTCGGGCTCGGTGTCCTCGCCCTTTTCCTCCAATACCGCTTGGTTCAACATTTTGATATAGAGGTCGTAGCCGATGGCGTCCAGATGGCCGTGCTGAGCGGTGCCGAGGAGATTGCCCGTGCCGCGCAGCTCCATATCTCGCAGAGCGATCTTGAAGCCGGCGCCAAACTCGGCGTATTCCCGAACCGCCTCCAAGCGCTTTTGCGCGATCTCGGGGAGGCTCTTGTCGGCGGGATAGGTGAAATAGGCGTAGGCTCTGCGGGCAGAGCGACCAACGCGGCCTCGGATCTGATGGAGCTGCGAGAGCCCCAGCCGATGAGAATTGGAAACGATCAGCGTGTTGGCATTGGGGATATCCACGCCGGTTTCAATGATGGTGGTGCAAACGAGGATGTCGATCTCGCCCATGAGCATCTGCTCCCAGATCTTTTCCAGCTCGTCCTTGTCCATCTGCCCATGTCCAACGGTGATCCGTGCCTCGGGAATGGCCTTGGAGAGCTTTTCGGCGAGGGAATAGATGGTTTGCACGTTGTTATGGAGATAGAACACCTGTCCTCCTCGCCGAAGCTCGCGGCGGATGGCCTCCTCGATCACCAGAAGATCCTCCTCCAGAACGTAGGTTTGAATGGGGAGACGGTCAACGGGGGCATCGTCGAGAATGGAGATATCGCGGATGCCGCCCATAGCCATATTCAGCGTGCGGGGAATGGGGGTGGCGGAAAGGGACAGAACGTCCACGCCGCGGGTGATCTGCTTGAGCTTTTCCTTTTGGGCAACGCCGAAGCGCTGCTCCTCGTCCACCACCACAAGGCCGAGATCGTGGAATTCCACGTCCTTGGAGAGGATGCGGTGGGTGCCAACCAGAATATCCACCTCTCCTCGCTTGAGGCGGCGGAGCGTTTCGGCCTGCTGCTTCGGCTTGCGGAAGCGGGAAAGCATATCCACGTTCACGGCGAAGCTGCGCATGCGGCTGATCATGGTTTGATAATGCTGAAGCGCCAGCAGAGTGGTTGGCACCAGCACGGCCACCTGCTTGCCGCCGAGAACGGCCTTGTAGGCCGCGCGAAGCGCCACCTCGGTCTTTCCGTAGCCCACGTCGCCGCAAAGGAGGCGATCCATGGGGGCGGCCTTCATCATATCCTCCTTGATCTCGTTCACGGCGTTGATCTGGCTTTCGGTCTCCTCATATTCAAAGGCATCCTCGAAGGCCTTCTGATATTGATCGTCGGCAGGGAAGATGTGGCCCGGCAGGCGCATCCGCTCGGCGTAGAGACGGATGAGATCCTTGGCCATTTCCTTCACGGCGGCCTTGGCGCGCGTTTTGGATTTTTTCCAAGCCTCGCCGCCCATTTTGGAGAGCTTCACAAGGCCGTCGTCGGAATGCGCGCCGATATATTTTGCCAGCTTATCCAGCTTTTCAACGGGAAGAAGCAGGCGGTCGCTTCCTGCATATTTGATGCCGATATAGTCTCTCGTCACCCCGTTGAAGGAGGTGATGGTTTCGATGCCGGTGTATTGTCCGATACCGTAGGCCTCATGCACCACGTAGTCGCCAACCTCCAGCTCGGCATAGGAGAGGATGCTCTTGGCATCCTTTTTCTTTTTCTTGCGGAGAATGCTCTTGCCGGCCGGGTTGAGTCCGCCCGTGCGCGTGTCGGGATTTACGGAAAGCACGGCCACGTGCGCCACGGGGAGCTCGTAGCCCGCCAAAAACTCCCGATGCAAAACGGTGACACTGCCCGCAGGCATATCGGAAATGCTCTCGGAGGATTCGATCAACGCGTAGCCCTCGGCCTTCAGACCGCGGGAAAGCTGGTCGGCGGCGGTGGAATTTTCGGCCAGAACGAGGCAGCGATAGCCGCCGCGGATATAGTTGTCCAGATCCTCGGCAAAGAGGGCCTCGTTGTCGGCATAGGAAACGGTGTGCCGCGTGCGGAAGCCGAACAGACCGGCCAGACGGCGGTCGGACACCCGATGGGCGATGGAATCCACGTGCAGCGTGACGTTGCTCTGCAAAAAGGCGTGCAGAGCGCCGCTTTCCTTGCAATATTCGGCATAGCGGGGGGCAATGGTGCCGCCCTCCACCAACTCGGTGATCTGCTGATTCATATGCCATTCGGAGGCCTTCAAACGGTCCTCCACGGCGTTGGTGCCCTTCACGAGAACCAATCTTCTTCCGCTGAAATAGTCCAGCAGGGAGGTCTTTTCCTCGTAGATCAGGGTCACGTACTTGTCAAGAAAGGCGATCTCGGAGCCGCATTGCATGGCTGCATCAACGGCGGAGCGCTCGCGGATCAGCTCCTCGTTGGCGCGCTCGTTGGAGGAGTGGCGGAACTGCGACGAAATGGCCTTTTTCAAACGCTCCAGCGTCTCCTTCGTGCAAAGAAGCTCGCGGGCGGGCGGCAGCTGAGCGGCCACCACCGATTGGGTCATGCGCTGGGTTTCGGGCTCGAAAAGCCCCATGCGGTCGATCTCGTCGCCAAACATCTCCACGCGAAGGGCATAAGCGCCGTTGCGGGAGCAGCCGTCGTCATCGATATAAGCGCCGTAGGGCGGGAACACGTCGAGAATGCCGCCGCGCAGAGCAAACTGCCCGGGACTGTCCACCAGATCCATGCGAACGTAGCCTGCCGCCACCAATCGGCGGGCAAACTCCTGCAGATCCAGCTCCTCGTCGGCGTTCACGGAAAGGGTGGAGGCCTGCAGAACGGATGGGGGCATGGTGTAGCTCAGAGCGGCATCGGGCGTGGTGATCACCACGTCGTAGTCGCCGCCGAGAAGCCCCGTCAGCACCTTCAGACGTTCATGCTCGTATTCATGAGAGGCCACCATATTGTAGAAGGTGAGATCCCTCGCCATGTAGAAGCCCGTGCGGAGTCCGAAGCGCTCCAGCAGACCGCTCATGCGAACGCAGTCCTTTTCCTCGGAGCAGAGCATCAGAGCGCATCCGCCGCGCTTGCCGCGGGTGTCCTCCAGAATGGAAACGGTGAGCGCGTCGGCCGCGCCCTCGCAGAGTCCGCTGGCGAGGATGGGAAGGGGATTCACCCGAAAATCCTGCTCCACGGTGCGGAGCAGCTGCTTGTATTCGGTGTCAAGGCGAATGCCCGATGTGAGAAGGCTCATCGATCAGGCTTCCTTCGGCGCGTGGGAATTGCAGATCCGAACGGCTTCCTCGAAATTGCCGCTCAGATATTGACGGATCCCCGGCTCGGCGCTCTCAATGGCGGAGCGGAGCGCAGTCATCTCGGAGGGGGTGAAATTGGAAAGCACCCAAGAGGCCAGATCGTAGTCGGGGTGCGGCTTGGCGCCAACGCCCATGCGGAGGCGAGGGAATTCCTCGGTGCCGAGTCGCTCGATAATGCTCTTGAGCCCCTTCTGGCCGCCTGCGCTTCCCTTGGCGCGGAGTCTCATGCGGCCGGGCTGCAGATTGATATCGTCGGAGATCACAAGAATGTGATCGGCGGGGATCTTATAAAAGGCCGCGGCCTCTGCCACGGCAATGCCGGAGGCATTCATCAACGTCATGGGCTTGAGGAGCAGAACGCGATGCTCCCCGATGGAGGCCTCCGCCGTGAGGGCGTGAAAACGCATCCGATCGATGTGAATACCGAGACGGTCGGCCAAGGCATCAATGGTGAGAAAGCCGGCGTTGTGGCGGGTGTTGCGGTATTCCTCTCCGGGGTTGCCCAGCCCAACGATCATGTGGGTGATGGGAGCATGGGCGGTGGGCTTGGATGCGATCTGACGGAAGAGATCGAAAATATCGGCCATTCTGGACTCCTTTCCTCGCTCTGAAACGCGAAAAAGCGCCGATTTTCGTCGGATAGGGGGGATTCCCGCTCCGCGATCGGCTTGGTTTGAGGTTTTTTGCGGCGCGCGAGAGCATCCGCGGGCCGTTCATTCCCGTACATTATACTATAAAAACGCTCTTCTGTCAAAGGTTTTTTGTTGAAAACTATACTGTTCACAAAATGTTTACATTTAAATGCCCGAATCCGAATAGAAAATACTGGACAAAAAGGGGCAAAATGTGGTATAATACTTTGGTACTGTGAGAACCGGAGCGTTCGGACGGTTTTGTTTTCGCGCCCGACTTTTCGGTGACCAAAATATTTTTCATAAAACGGAGGATGTTAAGACCTATGGCAAAGAAGTATTGCTATCTGTTTTCCGAAGGCGACGCCAGCATGCGTGAGCTGCTCGGCGGTAAGGGTGCAAACCTTGCAGAGATGACCAAGATCGGTCTCCCTGTTCCTCAGGGCTTCACCATCAGCACTGAGGCCTGCACTCAGTACTATGAGGACGGCAGACAGATCAACGACGGTATCATGGCCGAAATCATGGAGTATATCACGAAGATGGAGGAGGTTACCGGTAAGAAGTTCGGCGATCTCGAGAATCCTCTTCTCGTTTCCGTTCGTTCCGGTGCCCGTGCATCCATGCCCGGCATGATGGACACCATCCTCAACCTCGGTCTGAATGAGGAGGTTGTTGAGGTTATGGCTGCGAAGTCCGGCAATGCTCGTTGGGCTTACGACTGCTACAGAAGATTTATCCAGATGTACTCCGACGTTGTAATGGAGGTCGGCAAGAAGTACTTCGAGGAGCTCATCGACAAGATGAAGGAAGAGAAGGGCGTGAAGCTCGACGTTGAGCTGACCGCAGACGA
>JAZRCQ010000124.1:0-5067 GCA_045659845.1 Eubacteriales bacterium | reverse complement strand
TGCAGGGCAATGGCACACCGTAATATTCCCTTGTTTATTCCTCACGTGGGGTGTCCGCACCAATGCACCTTCTGCAATCAGCGCTCGATCTCAGGTAGCTCTGCCTGCTCCGACGAGGAGATCCTTGCGCAGATGGAGCAGGGCCTTCGTTCCGCTCCCGCGGGCGAGAATGAGATTGCTTTCTTCGGCGGCTCTTTTACAGGCATCGGAGAGGGGCGGATGATCCGCCTTCTGGATGCGGCCGAGGAACAGATCCGAGCAGACAGAGCCTGCGGAATACGCCTTTCCACTCGCCCCGATATGGTGAGCGAGGAGATCCTGACGATTCTCAGCAGATACACCGTTTCTCAGATCGAGTTGGGGATCCAAAGCGCCGACAACGTTGTGCTTTCCGCCTGCAGGAGAGGATACACCGCAGAGATCGCGGAGGCGGCTTGCCGCCGCGTGGTGAGCCGTGGCTTTTCGCTGGTTGGGCAGATGATGATCGGGCTTCCGCGCTCCACTCCCGAGGCGGAGCGGAGAACGGCGCGCATGCTTTGCGATGTCGGTGCGGAGGGATGCAGGATCTATCCCACCGTGGTTCTGCGGGAGACCGCGCTTTGGGATGAGGCGCAAAGAGGCGACTACCAGCCTCTGTCGGTGGAGGAGGCCGTGCAACGGTCGGCCGACGTGCTGGAGATCTTTCAAAAAAATCAAGTGCGGTGTTTGCGGATCGGCCTATGCGATTCGGAAGCATTGCAATCGGAGGCCAATGCCATCGCAGGACCTCATCATCCTGCGCTGGGAGAGCTGGTGCGGAGTGAGCTATTCTATCGGAAATTGCGACAGCTTGCCGTGGCATCCCGATGCGAGGGGGCAACGGTGGAGCTTTGGATCCCCAAAAAGGAGATGTCACAAACGGTAGGGCATCGCAGGCAGAATCTGATCCGCTTGGAAAATGAGCTGGGCGTGATCGTGCGCCGCCTGCATGGCGCGGAGGAGGGGGATCCCCTCGAGATGCGCCGCGTGAACAGAAATTGAAGGTAAGGAGAACATCAACAGTGTATCTGAAATCATTGGAAATGCAAGGCTTCAAGTCCTTCCCCGATAAAACCCGGTTGCTATTTGACAATGGAGTTGAGGTGGACGTTGGCCGAAGCGACGAGGCACAGGGCGTCACCGTTATCGTTGGCCCCAACGGATCGGGAAAATCCAATATTGCCGATGCGATGCGGTGGGTGCTGGGTGAGATCTCGTCCAAAAGTCTGCGCGGAAGCAAGATGGAGGACGTTATCTTCGGCGGTGCCGACAGTCGCCGTCCCATGGGCTATGCCGAGGTTTCGGTCACCTTCGATAATCGGGGAGAATTTGCAAAGCTGGATTGCCCCTACGATGAGGTGACTGTGACGAGAAGATATTACCGTTCCGGCGACAGCGAATATTTCATCAACCGCAAGGCGGTTCGCCTGAGAGATATCTACGAGCTGTTTATGAACACGGGTATCGGACGCGACGGCTATTCCATCATTGGTCAGGGTAGGATCGCAGAGATGGTCTCCCGAAAGAGCGAGGAAAGAAGAAGCGTTTTCGAGGATGCCTCGGGAATTGCAAAATATCGCCATAGAAAGAATGAATCGGAGCGCAAGCTGGCAGAGGCGGAGGATAATATGAACCGTCTCACGGATATCTTTTCGGAGGTATCCGCGCAGGTAGGGCCTCTGCAGAAGGAGGCCGAAAAGGCCAAGCGTGCCATTGAGCTTTTGGAAAACAAGAAGCGGGCAGACGTGAGCCTTTGGCTTTACGACACGGAAAATCTCCGCGCTGAGCTGACCGCCGCAGAGGAGGCAATGAATCACGCCGCCTTTGACCTGAACAATGCCAATGAAAATATCGCCGCATTGGAAACGCAGAATGAAAAGCTCTTCGAGGCCTCTCAAAGCACGCGCTATGAGAGCGAGCAGCTGCTCAATAAGATCCGCAGTCAAACGGATCGGTGCCACGATCTGGAAAGCCGCCTGCGTGTGGCGGAAAACAGCATTTCCCATGCAAACGATCTGATCGCCGCAACGAAGGGAAGCGTGCTGGGAACGGAAAAATCCATTGCCGCAGAGCAGGAATCCGCCTCCAAGCATGCAAGCAGAATCGGTGAACTGGAGAACCGACTTTCCGACCTTGTCGGCGAGCGTGAAGCGTTGATCGTGGAGCAGGCTGAGCTGGAGCGCAAGGGCGCTGAGCTGGAGACCGTGGTCGAGAAGGCGCTGGAGGATATCCGAGAGCTGGAAAATGAGGAAATGGACGTGAAGGTCCGCATTTCCGTTCTGGAAAATCACAAGGTGACCGATTCGGATAAAAACGTGAGTGCCACGCAGGAGATGGATGGCTATCAGAAGGCATCTGCCGCTCTGGAATCGCAATGCGCCTCCAAGGAGGCCACCGTGCGGGGCTATGATCAGGAGCTGGCAACCATCGAGCGTGAGATCGACGAGCTGGAGAAAAAGACCGACGAGGTGGAAAACCGTCGCAGAGAGAACGGCGAGGCCTACAACAAGGCAAGATTCCGCCGCGATTCCGTGATCCAGCGGATCAACACCATTCGCGCCATGGAGCAGCAATTTGAGGGCTATTCGGGTGCAGTGAAATTTGTGATGAGCCGCTATGAAAAGGGACAGATCACCGATGCCGCCGGCGCACCCTGCGGCAGGATCTACGGCCCGCTCTCCAAGGTGATCACTGTGGAGGATCGCTATATCA
Organism: Eubacteriales bacterium; assembly: GCA_045659845.1. Classification (GTDB taxonomy): domain Bacteria; phylum Bacillota; class Clostridia; order Oscillospirales; family CAG-272; genus UMGS1865. The sequence goes on along the minus strand of JAZRCQ010000124.1, from coordinate 2,337 downwards.
CCGCCATTGAGATCGCTCTGGGCGTGAATCTTCAGAACATCGTGGTGGAGGATGAGGCCGCGGCAAAGGCCGCTATGTATGCACTGAAGCGCGGAGAAGCGGGCAGAGCCACCTTCTTTCCGCTCACCTCCATGAAGCCCTCCTCGATCACCCGTGAAATGACGGATGCGTCGGGCTTTGCGGGTTATATCGGCGTTGCAGATTCCTTGGTGAGCTGTGATGCAAAATTCAAAAACGTACTGTCCTCGTTGCTGGGCAGAACGGTGGTGTTCGACACCATCGATCATGCCACGGTGATGGCAAAGTCCGTTGGCTACCGCGTTCGCGCAGTCACGCTGGACGGTCAGCAGATCAACGTGGGCGGCTCCTTCACCGGCGGATCGGTTCGCACGGGCAACGGCATTCTCTCCCGCGCAGGCGAGGTGAAGCGGCTGGAGAGCGAGCTGGAGGAGCAGAATCGGGCGGTGGAATCCTTGGAAGGTCTTTCGAAGACCTTGCGGGAGGAAGCGGAGGATCTGGAGGATCGTCGGTATTCTGCCGAGGACCGTCGGGAGCTGATCGGCGTTCTTCGTTCCACGGAGCAGGGACAGCTGGAGCAGCTCAAGGCCAAACTGGATGCCAACAACACGTTGCTTCAGAAGCTTTTGGACGATATGCAACGCCTGGAGGAGGCCAAGCTTCGCTATGAGGAAGACCTCGCGTCGCTCATGGCAGAGGCCAAGCAGTATCGGGAGCGGATCGGAGAGCTTCAGTCCTTCCGTTCGGAAAAGCACGCCGAAAGAGGCGAGGTCATCCTGAGAGCCGAGGAGCTGGGACGTCAGATCACCGATTATCATATCCGAATCAGTGAAACGCAGAAGGATATTGAAACGGAAAATGTTCTCAAGGATAGCTCCGAGGCTCGGATCCAAGCGCTCAACGAGGAGCTGGAGCGACTGAACGCCCGCATTCTCGAGAAGGAGCTGCAGATCAACGAAACGGTTGAACGGATCGAGCAGATCAAGCAGGAGCAGAAGGAAGGCACGGCCCTTCTTGCAGAGCTGAACGAAAAGCGCGCATTGGTGGAGCAGGACAACATGGAGTTTGAGAAGAAGCTCAATGATCTGAATGCCCGTATGCGCGATAAGATGAATCAGAAGGAGCTGATCTCCCGAGAATTCACCAAGTGCGAAAACAAGCTGGAAAATCTGAGAGACGCGCAGGACAAGCTGGCAAGCCGACTTCTGGATGAATATGAAATGACGCGCAACGATGCCGTGGCATTGGGATATCCCCCCATCACCAAGGAAACGCGTCCCGAAATGCTGGCAATGCAAACCGAATGCAAGAATAAGCTTCGAGCCATCGGACACGTGGATCTGGATGCGGTGAACAAATACGAGGACGTTCGCGTTCGCTACGAAAAGATGAAGGAACAGATCGAGGACATGGAAAAGGCCAAGAAGGAGCTTTCCGAGATCATTTCCCAGCTGGAGGGCGAAATGAAAACGGCCTTCGTGGATTCCTTCAATAAGATCAATGAAAACTTCGGAAAGGTGTTTGCGGAGCTGTTTGGCGGCGGATCGGCAGAGCTTTCGCTCACGGATCCCGAAAACGTGCTGGAGAGTGGCATCGAGATCAAGGCGGCACCTCCCGGCAAGATCATCAAGAGCCTGATGCAGCTTTCGGGCGGTGAGCAGGCGTTCATCGGCGTGGCGTTGTTCTTCGCCATTTTGCAGGTGAATCCCACGCCCTTCTGTATCCTCGACGAGATCGAGGCAGCGCTGGACGAGGTGAACGTGGAGCGTTTGGCACAGTACATCAAGCGCTATTCTCACGGTACGCAGTTTATCATGATCACGCACCGTCGCGGCACGATGGCGGCGGCCGACCGTCTCTACGGTGTGACCATGCCCGAGCACGGCATTTCCAAGGTGCTGATGCTCAATATCAACGATATTTCCAAGAAGGAAGGAGAAGACTGGGATGGGATTTTTGGATAAGCTGTTCGGCAAAAAGAAAAAGCAGGAGCAGCAGGTTCAATCCGTTGAACAGAAGGATATCGTCTCTGCGGCTGAGGAATCTGCCGTAGAGGCAGAAGCCAAGGCAAAAGCCGAGGCGGAAGCCAAGGCAAAGGCCGAGGCAGAAGCCAAGGCAAAGGCCGAGGCAGAAGCCAAAGCAAAGGCCGAGGCAGAAGCCAAAGCAAAGGCTGAAGCGGAAGCCAAAGCAAAGGCCGAGGCAGAAGCCAAAGCAAAGGCCGAGGCAGAAGCCAAAGCAAAGGCTGAAGCGGAAGCCAAAGCAAAGGCCGAGGCAGAAGCCAAGGCAAAGGCCGAGGCAGAAGCCAAGGCAAAGGCCGAG
>JAZRCQ010000123.1:0-4339 GCA_045659845.1 Eubacteriales bacterium | reverse complement strand
AATAGAGTGCCCATTTCGCCTTTTTTGCATCACGTAGCGCGTTTTTTTGCCCCAAAAAGGCCGCTCTACTCTGAGTAGAATCCCGATTCCACCCCCAAGGGAGCGGCATGGTCGAAGGGGTAGACCTCTCCTCCCAAGGAGTAGGTTGCCTTTATGCTCCGCTTCTGCTATAATCAAAGCAACGAAAGCGCAGGACGCCTTCTCGGCCGTCCGCCATGATCCCCCGAAAGCAGAAAGGAGCCTTTTATGACCGACCGCACCATTCCCGTATTTTTTTCCGTAGATGACAATTATCTGCCGTTTCTGGCCGTTGCCATCCGTTCGCTGATCGATAATCTTTCCCCCGACGCCCATTGCGATATCCACGTGCTGAACACGGGCCTTCAGTCCTCCAAATTCCGCATCATCCGCGCTATGGAGACCGACCGCGTTCGCATCCGCTCGGTGGACGTAACGCACAGGATCCGCCCCCTCACCGAGCGTCTTCTGCTGAGAGATTACTACACCCCCTCCATCTACTATCGCCTTTTCATCCCCTCCCTGTTCCCGCAATACCGCAAGGCCATCTATCTGGATGCCGACATCGTGGTGAACGGTGACGTGAGCCGGCTTTTTGAAGCCCCCATCGGCAACCGCCTCGTGGCCGCCGTTTCCGATGACGTGATCGCCTCCAACCGCAATTTCCGCCTTTATGCAGAGGAAGCCGTTGGCGTTTCCCATCGTCATTATTTCAATTCCGGCGTTTTGCTGATGAATCTCGATCAGCTCCGCAGACAGAACGTGGAGGAAAAGCTGATCGCCTTGATGAACCGTCATCACTTTGAAACCGTTTGCCCCGATCAGGACTATCTCAACGTGCTTTGCCGCGGCCAAGTCCTTTATCTCGACAAGGGCTGGAACAAGATGTCCATCGACCGCCGCTACGACGGCACGCCGATGATCGTTCACTACAATATGTTCTACAAGCCCTGGCAATATCGCCACATCTGCTATCGGGAGCTTTTCTGGCAGTACGCCGAGCGCACGCCCTTCTATGCTGAGATCCTTTCCGTTTACCGTTCCTTCGGCCTGAAGGCGCGGATCGACCATCTTTTGGCGCACCGCCGCCTCCATCAAAGCGTTCGCCGCATCCGCGCACTGCCGGATAATTTCCGACGCGTGCTGGACGGAAGCAAGCTTTCCGCCCTCGTTCGAGAGGAAAAAACCCATGGCGCATAAACAAAAGCTTCCCTCCCCCGAGCGGCTGGAGGTGATGGAGCGGATCCGCCGCTACGAGGCCATGGGCGGCGAATGGTTTCACAAGGACGTGGAGCCCGATCCGCCGGGACACCCCCTCACACCGGAGGAGGTGGACTATCTGCAGAAAAAGTGCTCCACGCGCTTTCACGCTGCCGTCTCGCGAGGGATCGCGGCCGTGGCACAGAGCATCCTGCGGCGCGACCTACGATTTCGCATCGTTGGAGAAGAGCATCTCAACGGCATCACGGGAGGCGCCATCCTCACCTCCAATCATTTCAGCAAATTTGAGAATCTGGCGGTGAAGGAGGTGGCCGACCGCATGGGCGGCGGCCGCCGCTTCTGGCGCGTGATCAAGGAATTCAACTATTTTCAGCCAGGGTTCGTAGGCTATCTCATGCGCCATTGCGACACCCTGCCCCTCAGTGCCAACCCTGCCACCATGCGCCTTTTTTCCAAGGCGCTGGAGGAGATCCTGGTGCGGCAGAACGGATTGGTGCTGATCTATCCCGAGCAGGCCATGTGGCAAAACTACCGCAAGCCACGTCCCTTTCGGGAGGGTGCTTTCTTCTACGCCGCCAAGCTGGGCGTCCCCATCGTGCCTCTGTTCATCACCATGGAGGATCAGGGAAGCCTCGACGGCGACGGACTCCCCAAGCAGGCCTACACGATCCACGTGCATCCGCCTCTCTACCCCGATCCCCAAAAGCATTGGCGGCAAAATGAACGGGAGCTGCTGGAGGAAAACCAACGGTTGTGCCGCGAGACCTACGAACGCGTCTATGGTGAAAAATTGGTCTACACCACCCAAATATAAAGCTAAGCAGGGGCAAAAGCGAAAAGCTTTTGCCCCTGCTTAAAATGGATTCCCGTCACCAAAGAAAAGGGATCATGCGGAAGCGCACGCGTCTCTGATAGTCGGCATAGCCCTCCAGCTCTGCAGAGAGCAACCGCTCCTCTCCGCGGATGCGGATCGCCAAAAGGATCGGATACGGGACAAAGGCAAGCAACCCCCACAAGGATCCGAGGATCAGCGGGATCGGCAAGAACATCAGAAGCGTCGCCAGATACATGGGGTGTCGCACGATTCCGTAGAGCCCCGTGTCGATCACGCGCTGTCCCTTTTGCACCTCCACGGTGCGGGAAAGAAATTCGTTTTCTCGCATCACCTCACCGTAGAGCCCGTAGCCCGCAATAAAAGACACCGCGGCTGCGATCACGCACCACATAGGCACCTGCGACCATCCGAATCGGAAGTCCAGAGCCGACACCACGAAGCCCGCCGGGAACATCAAGGCCGAAAAGGCCAGCACGCCCTTCTGCGCGCCCTGCTTTTCCTTGGCATTCAAGCGCTTTTCCAAAAGACTTGGCACGCGGAGCAGCAAAAGGATCCCCAGCCCCAGCATCGGCAAAAACAAAATTGCCAAAAAAAGCCACCCGTTCGGATAGTTCCAGCCTCCGGCAGGCAAAAACAACATAGCCCCCAACAAAGCGAGTCCCGTCAGAAATTTCGTCAAGGCACTCAAGAAAAGCTTTCCCTTCATCGTTTTCACATCCTCCTCCTTGATTGCTTTCCGCTCAACCGCCGTGAGCCCTGCGCATGAGGGCGGCACCGTTTTTTCGGAGCCATTCGCGGCGGGCGCGGTAATCCGGCAGGACCTTCTCCACCTCTCGATAAAAGCGCGCGGAGTGGTTCATCTCCCGCAGATGGCACAATTCATGCACCACCACGTAGTCCAAAATCTCCAAAGGGGCCAGCATCAGCAAGCAGTTGAAATTCAGATTCTTCTTTCCGCTGCAGCTTCCCCATTTGGTTTTCTGACATTTCACCGTCACGCGCCCGTAGGGCTCTCCCATCCGCTCGGCATAGTAAGCCACGCGGCGCGGAAAAAGCTCTCTTCCCTGTCTCTTCAGCTCCTCCAGCATCTCCTCTGTCAGGGGCGGATCCTGCGCAAGCAACTCTCGATAGCGAGCCAGCTGCTCCTCTACCCACGAGGCGTGGCGCTCCACAAAGCTCCGCACCGTTGCCGCCGACGTCCGAAGCGGTGCCTTTGCGATCACCTCGCCGCGGCGGACGGTGAGCGCCATGCCCCGCCGCTTGCTGAGAACGGTGCGATATTCAAAGGTCAGCCGTGCCATTTTCGATCTCGCTCTCTCCCAGCACGCGCAGCCCCGATGCCTCCAGCAGGGCAACGGTCACGCCGCTTCCGTCGGTGAGCGCACCGGAAAAGCTGCCGTCATAGATCCTTCCCTTTCCGCAGGAGGGGCTTTTTTCCTTCAGCAATGCCACCCCGCAGCCCTGCTCCCGCGCCACGCGCAGCGTTTCCTCCGCGCCCTTGCGATAAGCCTCGCTCACGTCGACGCCCATTCGGTTCACCACCCTGCCGTCCGCCTGAAGCTCCGCAGGGGGACGGGGCGTGGGAAGTCCTCCCATCACCTCCGGGCAAACGGGGATCAGCTCATGCCGCTCCCCCAATCGGATCACCGCCTCGCAGGGCTTGCTCCTTCCGTCGTATCTGCAGGGCTCGCCCAGCAGGCAAGCGCTTACCACGATCCTCATGCATCCTCGCTCCTTCCTTTTTCACTACTCCCTTATGATAACAGATTCCCGGCGAAAATGCAAGTCCTTCCCTTGCAAAATCCCCCGCGTCGCAAAAAATTCTTGACTTTTTCCGAAAAAAAAGATATAATGAAGTTGGAAATTTCCAAAAACAACGTAACTTTTTCGCACGATCGGCGACTAACCGATTGAAGCCAACAGAAAGGAGGCTCGTTCAATGGCCCTTTTAACCTTAAAGGACATCGGCAAGATCTACGTTTCGGAGGGGAACGTGGCCGTGGGCATCCGCGGCGTGAATCTTTCCTTCGATCGCGGAGAATTCGTGGCCGTCACGGGTAAATCGGGAAGCGGAAAATCCACGCTTCTCAACGTGATCAGCGGCATGGACACCTATGAGGAGGGTGAGCTGCTCATCGATGGGCTGGCCACCTCCCACTATCTGCAGCCCGACTGGGAGGAATACCGCGCCAAGTACATCTCCTTCATCTTCCAGGACTATAATATCATCGACAGCTTCACCGTTCTGCAAAACGTGGAGCTGGC
>JAZRCQ010000122.1:0-2900 GCA_045659845.1 Eubacteriales bacterium | reverse complement strand
TGACGCGCCCTCCATCAAGTCTGCCGATATCGGCGTTGGCATGGGTATCACCGGCACCGACGTAACCAAGAACGTGGCTGACATGGTGCTGGCCGATGACAACTTCGCCACCATCGTTGGTGCCGTGGAGGAGGGCCGCCGGATCTATGACAACATCCGCAAGGCCATCCAGTTCCTGCTGGGCTCCAACATGAGCGAGGTGATCAGCATCTTCACCGCCACGCTCATGGGCTTCACGATCCTCAAGCCCGTTCATCTCCTTTGGATCAATCTCGTCACCGATAGCCTTCCCGCTCTTGCCCTCGGCATGGAAAAGGGAGAGGCCGACATCATGCGCCGCAAGCCCCGCGATGCCAAGTCCGGCATCTTCGCCGACGGCATGGGCATCGATGTGATCTATCAGGGCGTGATGGTTGCTGTTTTGGTTCTCATCTCCTATTTCATCGGCCACCGCTTGGAGGCAGGTGACTGGGCCATCACCAACAGCGACCACGGCATGACCATGGCCTTCCTCACCATGTCCATGGCGGAGATCTTCCATAGCCTGAACATGCGTTCCCAGAGAGGCAGCCTCTTCAAGATGAACTCCCACAACGTGGTGCTTTATCTGGCCGCGATCGGCTCGCTGCTTGCCACCACGCTGGTGTGCGAGGTTCCCTTCCTGGCAAACGCCTTCGGCTTCCAGCACGTGGACTTCATTGAGTATATCATCGCCGCCGCCCTCGGCTTCCTTGTGATCCCGATCGTGGAGACCGTGAAGCTCTTCCAGAGAATTTCCGCAAAGAAATAATCCCACAAGGGGGAGTCGCAAGCTTGCGGCTCCCCTTCATTACAAAAGCAACGGTGAATCGCCTCTCGGCGATTCACCGTTGCTTTTTATTTTTCAGTCGATGTCCTCAAACACCTGCTCGGGAGGAAGCTCCAGAAGCTCGGGGTTCTCGGCGTGGCGCTTGATGATCTTGAATGCGGAGGCATAGTAGAAGCCGTCGCAGATGCGCTCGTCGGTCACCACCTTCATTTCAATGTACTTCTTGGTGGTCACGTTGCCCTGACGGTCGCTGGAAACCACCGAGCGGTGTCCGCCGTAGGCAATGAACACGGGCAGATTGCCGAAATTATAGATGTGGTGATAGATGGGACGGATGCCCAAGGATCCCATGCTGGTGATGATCATAGAGCCGTGGAAGGGGCTGAGCCAAAGGATCTTCGGCAGCAGCAGGCCGAAATAGTCCAGAAAATTCAAGAACTTCACCGTCCAGCGGCAGAGAAGGCCGGGGATCATGGAAAGCGCCTTGTTCAGCTTATCGAAGGAGGTCTTATCCTCGGGGGCCTGCTGAACCTTGGAAACGGCGGCATTGAACTTTTCGTAGATCTGATCCACCGTGTCGTCGGCATTGAAGGTGACCTTAATGCAGGTGTCGGGCGACTCCAAAGAAAGGGTCTTCTTCACGGTCATCACGATGTCGATGCGCTTGCGCGCGTAGATCTTCTGTCCGCTCACAAAGCGGTTGATGCCGGGGCGCTGGGAGATCGCGCGAACGTAGGAGGCAAGCATGATATGAAGGAATCCGAAGTTGGTCATTCCCTGCTTCACCTTTTCGCGGCAGAACTTGTCGGTCTTGGTCACGTCGATCATATCGGAATACGTGTTGCAGGCGTCGCAACGCTGGGGCATGATATAGGGCATGAACTTATTCATCGGGTTGATGGTGCGAAGCTTATATCCGTCGGATCGGTCGCCCCATCGCCATCTTCTCTTCTTCTTTTCGGCTTGCATACTGTTCTCCATTCTGTCGAATTTTATCATTCACTCCTATATTATAAACAAAATTTAATCTTTTTGCAAGTCCTTTTTTCTATTTTATTAACCTTTTTTGCTTTTTTGGTAGCAAATTCTGCTTTTTCTTCAGGTTTTTCTTGAAAATACGAAAAAACTGTGCTATAATGAAATCGTATTACCAAAGAAAAGGAGCCTACCATGAAACAGGTTGAAATCTATACCGACGGCGCTTGTCGAGGCAATCCGGGCGTCGGCGGTTGGGGCGCCGTTTTGGTCTACCAAGGCCGCGAAAAGGAGCTTTGCGGCGGCGAACCGGAAACCACCAACAATCGCATGGAGCTCACCGCCGTGATCCGCGCTCTGCAGGCCCTCAAGGAGCCCTGCGAGGTGACGCTCACCTCCGATTCTCGCTACGTGCTGGAGGCGCTGGAAAAGGGCTGGGCGCGTTCGTGGAAGAGCCGCGGCTGGAAAAAGGGCGACAACAAGCCCGCCCTCAATCCCGACCTCTGGGAGCTTCTTCTGGAGCAGATGGATCGCCATCGCGTGAAGCTGGTTTGGGTGAAGGGGCACGCGGGCCATCCCTACAACGAGCGGTGCGACCGCCTTGCCACCGCCTTCGCCGACCAATTAAAGGAAGAGCAAACCGACCAGAATCAATCATAAATGCAATAAAAGGAGAATGAATCATGATTCCAAGACAAGAACATCCCAATCCGCAATTTGAGCGCGCAGATTGGATCAACCTCAACGGCACGTGGGAATTCGAGCTTGACCCCGGCGTGAGCGGACTAGAGCGCGGCCTCTATGAGAAGCCCCATCTGGATTCCGCTATCACCGTTCCCTTCTGCCCCGAAAGTCCCCTCTCCGGCATCGGAAACGTGGATTTCCTCAACTGTGTGTGGTATCGCCGCGACGTCACCCTCCCCGAAAGCTGGGCGCAGGGCAACGTGATCCTGCACTTCGGTGCCGTGGATTACGAGGCGCACGTGTTTGTGAACGGCAAGAAGGCTGGCTTCCATAAGGGCGGCTTCGTTTCCTTCGAGCTGGATATCACCTCCCTGCTCACCGAGGGCGTGAACAGCATCTGCCTCTGCGCCATCGACGATGAGCCGAGAAAGAA
>JAZRCQ010000121.1:0-6294 GCA_045659845.1 Eubacteriales bacterium | reverse complement strand
TAGGTGAAGTCACCCTGATAGTCGATCTCGCCCAACGCCTTGCAGATCTCGGGCCAATCCATGATGCCGAGGTAGGGAAGGGTGTGGCGATCCTGCTGATAGTCGTTGTCGTGGATATGCAGGGATTGCAGGCGATCGCGCCCCAACGCCCGCACGAAATCATAGGCCTCCAGCTGCTGATTGGGAAGCCCCACGTGCCCAACGTCGAGGCAGCAGGTGATCCATTCGCTGTTGAGCGTATCGTGATAGCGGATCATCTCCTCGGGGCGTGAGCAGGTGCTGGGAAGGATGTACTTGCGGCGAGGATCTCTCTGGAACATATTCTCCACGGCGATCTTCACCCCTGCCTTTTGTGCGATGGGGATGAAGCGGCGATAGTAGTCCATGTTGATCTCAAAGAGCTGCTCGGCGCAGTCGCAGTAGGGAAGAAACTGCAGGGGATGCACCACGATGTTTTTCACACCAAAGATGCCCGCGATCTCAATGGAGCGGGAAACCCGTGCCACAACGATCTTTTCAAATAGCTCGGGATCTTTATATTGTTCGCTCCGGAAGGAGGCAGGTGCGTGGGTTTGCACGATGGGGAAGCCCATGCGGTCGGCCAGTTCACGGATGGCATGGGCCTCCTCCTGCCAATTATCGTTCAGGAAAAAGGAGTCTGCCTTTGCCATATCGTTCAGGCCGTAATCCATAGCGGTGAAGCCCGCGGCTTGAAAAATTGCGATTTTCTTCTCCAAGGCCTCGCCCCGGAGTGCGCGAAGGTTCATGACGAGTTCCATTGAATATTCTCCTTTGGGTCAACGAGAGTATTTTCTCTTGCTTTTGGGGATCTGTGAAGGACGGAAGCTCTGAGGTCAACCCTTGGGGCGGTTGGAATCGATCATTTCCATCAGATGCTTTCCAACGTCGGCCATAAAGCGAGCGCCGATGGGATGGAAGCTTTCGTCCTTGCTTTTCACCAGATCCATGCCAACCTCAAAGGTGAAATCGCCCTGATAGTCGATCTCGCCCAGCGCCTTGCAGATCTCGGCCCAATCCATGATGCCGAGATAGGGGAGGGTGTGGCGATCCTGCTGATAGTCATTGTCATGGATGTGCAGCGACTGCAGGCGATCGTGCCCCAGCGCGCGAGCGAAATCATAGGCCTCTATATACTGCACGGGAAGTCCCACGTGGCCAACGTCGAGGCAGCAGGTGATCCATTCGCTGTTGAGTGTGTCGTGGTAGCGGATCATCTCCTCGGGGCGAGCGCAGGTGCTGGGGACGATATGCTTGCGGCGAGGATCTCTCTGGAACATATTCTCCACGGCGATCTTCACGCCCGCCTTCGCTGCCACGGGGATGAGGCGGCGATAGTAGTCCATATTCATCTCAAAGAGCTGCTCGGCGCAGTCGCAATAGGGAAGGAACTGCAGGGGATGCACGATGATGATCTTAGCGCCCAGAATGCCTGCGATCTCAATGGATCGGGAAACTCTTGCCACCACCACGCTCTCAAACAGCTCGGGAGTGTTATTCTGCTCAGAAGTGAAAACGAAGGGAGCGTGTGCCTGCACAACGGGGAATCCCATGCGATCGGTGATCTCGCGGATGCCGCGAGCCTCCTCCTGCCAGCGATCGGTGAGGAAGGTGGAATCGTCCTTAGACATTTCAAACAGACCGAAGTCCATGGCGGTGAAGCCTGCGTTTTTGAAAAGCTCGATCCGTTTCTCCAGAGCCTCTCCGCGAAGCCCGCCTCCCAGATTGATAACAAGTTCCATTTAAAACCTCCGTAATGTTTTTTGCGAAAATGACCGCTTTGGCGATCCTTTTCCTTATTATAGCAAGTTTCGGCGGATCTGTCAACCACCAAAATTCTTCAAATAAGCAGTAAGATACTATGGCGCGCGGAAAGGGCAGGGGCAGGGGCTGGCTGGCGCGAAAAAAACATCTTTTTTTGAAAAGGGACTTGAAAGAGGAGGGGAAATATGGTATAATGTTGCCATCAAAAAATAGCTTGCCGAGCGCATGAAAGGAATCTATCAAGATGAGCTTTGATCTTTTTGAGGCCGCAAAGAAAAATATTCTCGTGGTTGCCCATAGAGGCACCTGCGGCGGAAATATCCCTTGCAACACCTTAACGTCTTATGAGATCGCTCTCAAGCAGGGCGCCGATATGCTGGAGACCGATCTGAATCGCACCGCCGACGGCGTGCTTGTGCTGTTTCACCCCAAAATGGAATCTCGCCACCTCGGCTATTCCGAGCGACTGATCCCCGAGATGACCTGGGAAGAGGTATCCAAGCTTCGCTATCAGAATGCGGATCGCACCCCCACGCAGTTTGGCGTTGTTCGCTTTGATGACTTTCTGGAGCAGTTCAAGGGGCGCTGCTTTATCAACGTTGATAAATTCTGGGATCATCCCGAGGCGATCTACCGCGCGGTGAAGGCGCACGGCATGCTGGATCAGATCGTGGTGAAATCCACTCCCTCCGAGAAGGTTTTTGAGATCCTCAAGCAGCTCGCTCCCGAGCTTCCTTATATGCCCATTGTGAGGGGAACGCACCCTATGCATGAGGAATTCATGCGTTCGGGCATCAACTACATCGGCGCGGAGGTGCTGTTCAACACGGAGGAGGAAGAGGTTGCCACCGACGCGTTCATTGATCGGATGCATCGGGACGGCAAGCTGGTTTGGGCGAACTCCATTATCTACAACTACAAAACACAGCTCACCGCCGGACACTCCGACGATACGGCTCTCAGCGAGTCCATGGAAAAGGGCTGGGGCTGGCTGGCGAATAAGGGCTTCGATCTGATCCAGACCGACTGGCCTCTGATGCTGATCAATTTCCTCAAGGAAACCAACAGATATTACAAATAAAAAAAGGATCAGCGTTGCATGGCAACGCCGAACCCTTTTTTAGACCTTAGGGAGCTTTCTGAGATTTTCCTCGATCTCCTCATCCGAGGGGATATAGTCGGTCATCACACCATTGTGGAACTTCTCATAGGAGAGCATATCGAAGTAGCCCGTGCCGGTGAGGCCGAAGAGAATGGTCTTTTCCTCGCCCGTTTCCTTGCACTTCAGAGCTTCGTCGATGGCCACCTTGATGGCGTGAGAGCTTTCGGGAGCGGGGAGAATACCCTCCACGCGGGCAAACAGCTCGGCCGCCTCAAACACTGCGGTCTGCGGAACGGAGGTCACCTCCAGCAATCCGTCGTGGCGCAGCTGGGAGAGGATGGGATTCATGCCGTGGTAGCGCAGGCCGCCTGCATGATTGGGGGCGGGCATAAAGCCGCTTCCCAGCGTATACATCTTTGCCAAGGGGCAAACCTTGCCCGTATCGCAATAATCGTAGGCATAAACGCCGCGGGAGAGGCTGGGGCAGGAGGCGGGCTCCACGGCCACGAAGCGGTAATCGGCCTCGCCGCGAAGCTTTTCGCCCATGAAGGGAGCGACCAGACCGCCGAGATTGGAGCCGCCGCCGGCACAGCCGATGATCACGTCGGGGCGGATGTCGTATTTATCCATGGCGGCCTTGGTCTCCAGACCGATCACGGTCTGATGGAGCATGACCTGATTGAGCACGCTGCCCAGCACGTAGCGATAGCCCTCGGTGTTCTCGGCCTTTTCCACCGCCTCGGAGATGGCGCAGCCAAGGCTGCCGCTGGTTCCGGGATGCTCGGCAAGGATCCTGCGGCCAACCTCGGTCTCCATGGAGGGGGAGGGAGTCACAGAGGCGCCGTAGGTGCGCATCACCTCGCGGCGGAAGGGCTTCTGCTCATAGGAGCATTTCACCATATACACCTTGCAATCCAAGCCAAGGTAAGCGCAGGCCATGGAAAGCGCGGTGCCCCATTGGCCGGCACCCGTTTCGGTGGTGACGCCCTTGAGCCCCTGCTTTTTGGCATAGTAGGCCTGTGCGATGGCGGAATTGAGCTTGTGGCTTCCGGAGGTGTTGCTTCCCTCGAACTTATAATAGATCTTGGCGGGGGTTTGCAGCTTTTCCTCCAAGCAGTAGGCTCTCACCAGCGGAGAGGGACGGTACATCCGATAGAAATCGCGGATCTCCTGAGGGATCGCGAAATAGGGCGTGTTCTCGTCCAGCTCCTGCGCGATCAGCTCGTCGCAGAACACGGGGGAGAGCTCCTCTGCCGTCATGGGCTCGAGGGTTTCGGGATTCAGAAGGGGGGCGGGCTTGTTCTTCATATCAGCGCGCAGGTTGTACCATGCGAGAGGCATCTCGTCCTCTTCCAGATAGATTTTGTAGGGAATTTTTTCGGACATGATTTGAGTTCCTTTCTGTTTTCTGAGATCGCATGTGCAGGAAAAAAAGAAAGCCCTCCCCCAACAACCGGGGCAGGGAAGCTCCTGCGGTACCACCCGGAATCTGTAACTGAATACACACTCCATGCACATACCAAACATATGCGGCGCCGTGGATAACGGGAGCGCACCCCGTCGAAGCCTACTGCGCTTCTGCATAGATGCGTTTTTTTGATGCATACTATGACAAAACGGTTCGGTTCGCCCTCGAAAGGCCATTCGCGGCAGGATTCATTCTGCAATCACACCGTCTGCAGATCTCTGAAACGAAAGGAGCTGCCGTTACTCTTCTTTCTCATCGGTTTTAGATACCTAACAGTATAATACATTTTTGTCTGTTTGTCAAGGGCTTTTTCAAATTTGAACGTAATTTTTGAAGGGAGGGAAGGCCGTGCGGATCCTGATGGTCACCGATCGCATGGGGCTGGGCGGCGTGGAAACCCACGTGGCATCGCTTGCCTCGGAGCTGGCGGAGCGCGGCGTGGAGACGGAGGTGCTTTCTATGGGCGGAGAAACGGCCGAGCTGCTGGCGCGCCGAGGGATCCCGCAGCATCGGTTTTCGGCGCTTGGCAGAGAGCCGATCTCGCTTTTGCGAGGGGCGCGGATGCTCAATGGCCTGCAGACGTCGAGGGGCTATGACGTGATCCATGCCCATTCCCGTCTTTCCGCCGAGCTGCTCCGATTTCTTTACGGAGCGCGCCGCCCTCTCCGCATCGTCACGGCTCACGCCGCCTACCGTTCAACGGCGACCGACCGTCTTCTCAGCTATTGGGGGGATCGAACGCTGGCCGTGAGCGAGGATCTTCGCGCGCACGTGTGCGATCGCTTCGGTGTGCCTGCCGAGGCGGTGCGGGTGATCCCGAACGGCGTGGACGTTTCCGCGTTTACACCGGGGGAGCGGCCTCTCGCGGGAAGCGTTCTGTTTGCCAGCCGCTTGGATCGGGATTGCTCACTGGGGGCGCATCTGCTGGTGACGTTGGCGCCGGCCCTGAAGAAGGTGTTTCCACAGCTCTCGCTGACGGTTGCGGGCGGCGGTGAAGAGCTGGAGCTTCTGAAATGGCGCGCCGCCCATGCGGAAAGGGATTGCGGCACGCGGTTCATTCGTTTTTTGGGCGGCGTTTCCGATATGGCGCCGCTCTATCGGAGGCATCGGATCTTCGTTGGCGTTTCCCGCGCGGCCATGGAGGCGGCGGCCTCGGGATGCGCGGTGATCCTCTGCGGAAACGAGGGGATGGGCGGCTATCTTGAAAGGGCGCGGAGGAGACCGTCGCTCTCGAATTTTTGCTGTCGGGGAATGGAGATGCCAACGCCGCGCCGTCTGGCCGCGCTTCTGTCGCCGCTTCTGGCGCATCCGAGCCTCGGAGCGCGGTTGGGGCGTGAGGGATGCGCGTGGATGCGGGAGGAATATTCCTCCGTTGCGGCGGCGCGGGCATATCTTGATTTTCTGAATGAAGTGAAAAGCCTTCCGAAATAAGGGATTTTCAGAGGGTTTTCGGGAGAAAAACGGAAAAAATTTCAAAAAACACTTGCAAGGAGGGCTATTGCATGGTATAATATATAGTGGAGAATATTATTTGAGGAAAATGCGCCGAAAAGGCGCTGGAGGTAACCCTTGATCGTTGCATTGGAAAACGCGAAGAGAGAATTGCTCGCATTGAGAGAGCTGGTGGCAGAGCTGAGCTCGGCTCTGCGAATCGAAGAAACCAAGGAAAAGCTGGTGGATCTGGAGGCGCAAACCACGTCTCCCGATTTCTGGAACAGCGCGGAGAATTCCTCCAAGGTTCTGCAGGTGATTAAGCAGTCGCAGGACAAGGTTGCAGGCTATGAACGCCTGTGCGCTCGCTTGGAGGATGCCATTGCGCTGGCAGAGATGGCCATCGAGGAAAACGACGACTCCTTCGTGGAGGAGGTTCAAACCGAGCTTGCCGAGATCACCGCAGAGGAGGAGCATCGCCGCATCGAGGTGCTGCTTTCCGGTGAATACG
>JAZRCQ010000120.1:0-3226 GCA_045659845.1 Eubacteriales bacterium | reverse complement strand
GGTAGATCGAGCTGCTTGCCAGCAGCTCCTCGTGACTTCCACAGGCGTCGATCCGTCCGTTTTCCATCACCACGATCAGATCGGCATCCTGCACCGAGGAGATTCTTTGTGCAATGATGAGCTTGGTGGTTTCGGGGAGATATTCCCGCAGTCCCTGACGGATCAGCGCATCGGTTTTGGTGTCCACGGCGCTGGTGGAATCGTCGAGGATCAGGATCTTCGGCTTCTTCAGCAGGGCGCGAGCGATGCAGAGACGCTGCTTCTGACCGCCGGACACGTTGGTTCCCCCCTGCTCGATGAAGGTGTCGTAGCCCTCGGGGAAGGAGGAAACGAAATCGTGCGCCTGCGCCAAACGGCAGGCCTCGATCATTTCCTCATCGGTGGCGTTGGGGTTGCCCCAGCGCAGATTTTCCTTGATGGTGCCAGAGAAGAGCAGATTCTTTTGCAGCACCATTGCCACGGAGTTTCGCAGAGCGCTGATGCTATAGTCCTTCACGTTGCGACCGCCCACGGAAACGGCGCCCTCGGTGGCATCGTAGAGTCGGGGGATCAGCTGAACGAGGGAGGATTTGCCCGAGCCGGTGCCGCCGATGATGCCAACGGTCATGCCGGAGGCGATATGCAGCTCCACGCCCTCCAGCGAATTTTTCTTGGCCTTGGCGGAATATTTGAAGTTAACGGCATCGAAGTCCACCGAGCCGTTTTCCACGGCGGTGATGGGCTCTGCAGGCTCCTCCATATCGGGAAGCTCGCTCAGCACCTCATAGATGCGCTTGGCGCTCTCGGCCGACATGGTGAGCATCACGTAGATCATGGAGAGCATCATCAGCGACATGAGGATCTGGAAGCCGTAGGTGAGCATGGCGGAGATCTGCCCGATGTCCACGCCGCTGCCGTTGATGGCCAGGCGGGAGCCGATGAGCAGAACGAAGCCCATATTGAAATAGACGCAGAACTGCATCAAGGGCGTGTTGAGCGCCACGATGCGCTCGGCCTTGGTGAAGTCGGTGCAGATGGAATCGGCCGCCACGCCAAACTTTTTCTTTTCATAGGCCTCGCGGGAGAAGCCCTTCACCACGCGCATTCCGCGAACGTTTTCCTCGATCGACTCGTTGAGGCGGTCGTATTTCTTGAACACACTGCGGAAGGCGGGCATGGCATGCTTGGCCACAAGGAGCAAGCCTCCTGCCAGCACGGGGATCACCACCACGAAAAGGCCTGCCAGCGCACCGCCCATCACCGTTGCCATCACCACGGAGAAGATGAGCATCAGGGGGCTTCGGATGGCCGTGCGGATGAGCATCATGAAGGACATCTGCACGTTGGAAACGTCGGTGGTCATTCTCGTCACCAGCGAGGTGGAGGAGAATTTATCGATGTTGGTGAAGGTGAAGGCCTGGATCTTATCAAAGATATCGTGGCGCAGATTTCTGGCAAAGCCCGAGGAGGCCTTGGCGCAGGAGAAGCCCGCGATGCCTCCGCAGCAAAGGGAAATGATCGCCATCACCGCCAGAAGGATACCCCTCTTTGTGATCACGTCCATGCCTGCGCCGTATTTGATCTGGTTCACCAGATCGGCCGTGATGAAGGGGATCAGCGTTTCGATCACCGCCTCGCAAACGATGAAGAGCAGGGTGAGAATGGTGGGCGTTTTGAATTCGCGCACGCATTTTCCCAGCCGTTTGAGCATATTCATGTCAGTTTTCGTTCCTTTCTTTTTCGTTGTTGGTTGGAGCGGCCTCCTCCAGATGGCTGCAGAGCGTTTCCAGAAGGGAGGTGGCCGCCCGATAGTCCTCGGCGGAGATGCCGCGCATCAGGCCTTCCTCGTAGGCTTCAAGGGCGCTTTGGGTGACCGCAAGGATCCGATCGCCGCTCTCGGTGATGCGGAGCTGCTTCATGCGGCCATCGCCGTTGACGGCCTGCCGCTCCAGAAGCCCCTTTTGCTCCATCAGCTCCACCGTGCAGGAAACCGTGGATCGGCGGATCCGAAAGGCAACCTCCAGATCCTTTTGGTAAATGGGCTCCTGACGATGGTCGGCAAGATACCGCAGCACCCAGATGTTTCGCCCCGAAAGAGTGGGATCTCCCGTGGCCTGTGCCACCGCGCGATCGAGATCTCTGCGGATCAGCACCGAGGCGTGGCAGATCAGCCTTCCCAGATCGTTTTTGCGTTCCATGGTTGCCTCCTCCGATTGTTAGTCGCCTAACATTCTACCATATTTCCCATGGGAAATCAAGGTGGATAATTGTAAATTATTTATGAAGCATCGGCATCAAGGGAAGCGAGGATCGCTTCCAGCTCGGCGGCGGTGTGGGCGATGCGGGTGGCACCGGCCAAACGAAGCGCCTCCTCGGTGGCGTAGCCCCAGCTCACGCCCACGTGGAGCATACCGCTGAGCTGTGCCGTGGCCACATCCACGGGGCTGTCGCCAACCAGCACGCAATCCGATGGCGCAACGCCGAGCCGCGCAGTGAGCAGAGAGGGGAGATAGGGATCGGGCTTTGGAGGATGGCCGTAGAGCCCGCCTTGCGCATCGTCCCAGCTGCCCTTGGGCAGAGTGGAGGCCGCCAGACCGCGCGTGAATTCGTCCTGCTTGTTGGAGAGAACGGCCACCGCATGGGTGCGATGAAGACGGGGAAGAAGCTCGTAAAGCCCCGGATACAGCTCGGTGGTGAGCAGATGGGAGGCGCGATAGCAAGCATCAAAGTCGGCCAGCACGGACTCCAGAAGGCTCTCGTCCTCTCGCAGCTGCTCGGGGAGGGCGGAGCGGATGAGACTGCGAGGGCCGTGATTGAGATAGGAGCGCACCTCAGCCTCCGTGTGAACGGGGAGCCCGTTGCGGCGCAGGGCGTCATTCACGGCAACGGTGATGGCGGGAACGGTGTCGGCAAGGGTGCCGTCGTAGTCGAAAAGAATGGCTCGGAGCATAGAAGATCCTTTCTTGCGAATGAAATATACCCATAAAGTATACCACAAAACGAGCCGAATGTCAATTTTTACCAAAGAATCGTTGAAATGCACAAAAACGAGGATCGAAAAAGGAACAAAATCGTTTGTTCTCCTGCTTTTATTTTCTTTTTTATTTGTGGTATAATAATATGTTAGATCAATCGGACGAAATCAGATGCGAAAGAGGAGAAAAAACAGTGATCAGAGAAGAATTGAGAAACGTTGCCATCATTGCTCACGTTGACCACGGAAAGACCACTCTGGTGGACGGTCTTC
>JAZRCQ010000119.1:0-4926 GCA_045659845.1 Eubacteriales bacterium | reverse complement strand
GGATAGCCGGCGTTTGTGTGCGCCTCGATGAGATCATTGCAAAGGGAAACGATCTCGTCGGTGGAGAGATGCGCGGCGGTGAGGGGCTCCATCATAGCGGCCTGATAGAGCGTTTCGCGGCTGCCGGTGTGTGCGGCCTCGATGGTGAGCAGCTGAGGATAGATGTTTGCCGAGTTCATGGCGGCCAGCTGCGTGGGCAATGCGCCAACGTGGGTGGGATGGATGCCGTTGCCGTCCACAAGGCAGGGAACCTCCACGCAGGCATCATAAGGAAGATTGGTGATGCATCCGCGATTCAGCACGTTGCCGCCGATCACGTAGGGCTTGTGCGTGTAGATGGCCTCCATGATATAGGAGGCGTATTCGCGGGAGCGCACGTGCTTCAATGCGCCGCCCTCCATCAGATCCTGATATTGCTGCTGCCATTTATTGATCTGATTGATGCAGCGACGGGGATATTCGTCCAGCGGGATATTGAATTTCTCGATGAGATCCTCGCGTCCCTTTTTGATATAGAAGGGATTGTATTCAGCGTTGTGCTCGCTGCTTTCGGTGCAATAGTAGCCCAGCTTTTCGATATAATCATAGCGCACCATGTCCTTGTGCTTTTCGGTGGCGTTCTTTTCCTTGGCAAGGCGACGGATCTCGGGATAGAGATCCTTTCCATTCTTATCGGTGAGCTCCAGAAGCCAGGCCATATGGTTGATGCCGGCGATCTTGGAATGACATTCCTCGGGATTCAGCTTGATGCCGAGGTCGCGGAGAAGATGAGGCACGCAGATCTGCACGCTGTGGCAGAGGCCAACGGTCTTCACGCCCGTGTGCTGCTGGAGATAGCCCGAGAGCATGGCCATGGGGTTGGTGTAGTTGAGAAACCATGCATCGGGGCAGACCTCTTCGATGTCGGCGGCAAAGCCCTTCAGCACGTGAATGGTGCGCATGGCGCGGAAGATCCCGCCGATGCCGAGGGTGTCGCCGATGGTTTGGCGGATCCCATAGCGCTTGGGAATTTCAAAATCGATGATGGTGCAGGGATCGTAGAGCCCGACCTGAATGGCGTTCACCACAAAATCCGCGCCGCGCAGGGCATCCTTGCGCTGCTCCACGCCGAGATATTGCTTCACGGTGGCGCGCCCCTCGTTGATGGCCTCGTTCATGCGGCAGATCAGGAGATAGGCCTCCTCAAGACGCTTTGCATCTATGTCATAAAGTGCAATTTCCATATCGTGAAAGGCATCGCAATACATACAGTCGCCCAGCACGTTTTTGGAAAAAACCGTGCTGCCCGCACCCATAAACGTTACTTTCATAGTCGTGATTCCTCCTCGTTTGGACAAGTAATTTTCGCAGATCCATCTGCGGTCATATATATGATACTCCTTTTTTTGACAGAATACCATTGATTTTTGAGACAAAGCATGGTATAATGGAACTTGTTGAGGAGGGAGGTGCTGAAAAAATGAAGAAAAAAGACATTTTGCTCACCAATCTGCATTTGAGGGATCTGAATCCGCGCGTGGCAGGCTGGGAGATTTGCCACAGCGGCTACGCCTACGGGCCCACCGTGCGCGCCTACACGCTTCTGCACTACGTGGAGTCGGGGAAGGGGATCCTTTATAAAAACGGCAATGCCTATCGCGTTGGTCAAGGGGAGATTTTCTGCATTTTGCCCGATGAGGTTGCGAGCTATTGCGCCGACGAGGAGGATCCGTGGGTTTACCGTTGGCTGGGCTTCGACGGTGCTCTCTCCGCAGACTTTGCCGCTCTGCCGCCTGTTTTTTCGGTTTCCGGCTACGCGGCCAGATGCTTCTCGGTGGAGGATTGTGAGGGGGATGCGGGGGAATACCGACTCACTGCCAGACTGTTCCGCCTTTACGGCGAGATCTTCGGTGCGGAGAACGGCCGAACGGACTACGTTCAGCAGGTTCGCGACTACGTGGAGGCTTCCTATATGCAGCCTCTGCGCGTGGAGGAGATCGCCGCTCAGCTCCATTTGAACCGACGGTATCTCACGCGCCTGTTTCATGCGAAAACGGGGCAAACGGTGCAGGACTATATTCTTTCCGTTCGCATGGCGGAGGCCACGCGGTATCTTTCTTTGGGGCTTTCCGTTGGGGAAACGGCGGAGCGCTGCGGCTATGCAGATCCTTTTCTCTTTTCCAAGATGTTCAAGCGGCGTATGGGCGTGAGTCCGAACGGATGGAAAAAGGGAGTCGGCGAGCAGAAAAAAGAAAAAAACTCTTGTAAAACCGAGTCCGCCGTGCTATAATAGTATCACAAAAGGAAGCGAACGCGAAAGGAAGAAGGAGCATGAATATTTGGCATGATATCGATCCGAATCGGATCAAGGAAGAGGACTTTACCGCAGTGATCGAGATCCCGAAGGGGAGCAAATGCAAATACGAGCTGGATAAATACACGGGCATTCTCCAATTGGACCGCGTGCTCTACACCTCCACGCACTATCCCGCGAACTATGGCTTCATTCCGCGCACCTATGCCGACGACGGCGACCCGTTGGACGTGCTGGTGCTTTGCTCGGAGCCGATCTATCCGCTCACGCTGATCCGCGTTTACCCTATCGGCGTGATGCGAATGATCGACGGCGGCAAGATGGACGACAAGATCATTGCCGTGCCCTTCTCCGATCCCACCTATCTGGGAATCAACTCCATCGATGAGCTGCCCGTTCACATTTTTCAGGAGATCGTGCATTTCTTCTCGGTGTATAAGCAGCTGGAAAACAAGCAGACAAACGTGAAAAGCTTGTTTGGCCCCAAGGAGGCCCGCGAGATTATCCGCGAGGCCATCGAGGGCTATGATCGGTGCTTTAAAAACGGTGTGAAGATCCGAGATCTTTAAAAAAATGCTCCACGGAGCCGCATTGGGCGGCCCCGTGGAGCATTTTCAATTGTTGCGAACCTTCGCCTGCGAGGGGGGAAACCCGTGATGCTCGCGGAAGGCGCGGCTGAAGGAATAGATGGAGGAGAAGCCCAGCGATCGGGCAACCTCTGTGGCGGAGCAGACCTGCAGCGATTCCAGCGCCAGCTCCATGCGGCGGCGGTTGCGATAGGCAATGAGTCCTGTGCCGTAGGCGGCGCGGAAGCGTCGCTCCAGATGAAAGCGATCGTAGCAGAATTGCTGCTCAAAGTCGGAAAGCGACATGGCCATGCCCTGCCCATTGTCGATGAAGTCGCGGATGCGCTCCTCCACGCTCAGAAGCGGAGAGGGAGCATTCTCCTCCCAAACGTTGGGGAGCAGGGAAAGCAGATCGATCATGGCCGCCTTTCTTTGGAGAAGTCCGATTGGCGTGAGGGGAGCATCCACCACGCGGAAAAAATATTTCAGAAAGCGCTCGGTGCTTGGGATTTTGAGAATGGGGGAGGGAGAGAGCCCTGAAAACACGTCGCGGCGGATCCAAGCCAATTCGCGGGGCGACATTTGCGAGCGCGCCTTGAAGGAAATGGGGATGGAGGCGCTATCGCTATCCCAAACGGCATCAAAATGAATGTGAGGCTGAACGAAGGGAACTCCCGTGCCGCAAAACTCATGGAGCACGTTTGGCCGCAGGAACAGAACGTCGCCGCTTTTGCAGAGATAGGTTTCCTCGCCGTAGGAAAGGGAGGTGGAGCCGCTCTCCACGTAGATCAATTCAAAATCGTAGATCACGCGTGGGAGCAGATGATGATGGGGAGAAAGGGTGGAGCGTTGTGCCAATCGAACGTAGGGATTCAGCTCGTGAAGATTCATTTTGTTCTCCTGTGCAAGAAATGTTAAACGAAAATCAATAAATGCTATTGATATTATAGCACAGTTCTGTTATAATTGCAATAGTCTCAGGAAAGGAGATTAAAAATGTTAAGTGAACTGACTGTAAAAAAGAACATCCGCACCTTTTCCGTTTCCCCCGAAAACCTCACGGGAGAAAAAGGCGGAGGCGGGCGCGTGGAGGTTGGCGTTGGATCTGCCTCCAATGCGGCGAGAGATCTTGGCACGGGCTGGAAGGTGAATCCCTATCTGGTGCTGGAGCCCGGCACAACCACCATTTTGGCCGACGTGAAGGGGCAGGGCGCTATCAAGCACATCTGGCTCACCGACAGCGCTGCCATGGGGCGTCAGCTTTTGCTCCGCATCTATTTCGATGGATGTGAGGTTCCCTCGGTGAATGCGCCGCTTTCCGATTTCTTCTGCGACACCACCTATGAATACCGTCAGCTGAGCAGCCTTTGCATGTGCGTGAACCCCAAGCGCGGCTTGAACTGCTATTTTGAAATGCCCTATTTCAAGAGCTTCCGCATTGAGGTGGAATATCCTTGCGGCGAGCGTCCTTGCAATCTTTATTATCAGATCGATTGCGAGGAAAAGACCATCGATCCCGATAGCCTCTATTTCCATGCACAGTTCCGCCGCACCAACCCGCTGCCCTTCAAGGAGGATTACACCATTCTCGATGGCGTGAAGGGCAAGGGCCACTACGTTGGCACCTTCATGCATTGGGGCGTGAAGTGCGACGGCTGGTGGGGCGAGGGCGAGATCAAGTTCTTTATGGACGGCGATAAGGAATTCCCCACCATCTGCGGCACGGGCACGGAGGACTATTTCTGCGGCGCCTACAACTTCGACGTCAACAAGGAATACAGAGAATTTTCCACTCCCTATTCCGGCCTTTATAAGGTTGGCTTCACCGATGATCTCTATGCCGCCAACCGTTATTTCGATATGTACCGCTGGCACCTGACCGATCCCATCTATTTTGAGAAGGATCTGCGCGTCACCATTCAGGCGCTTGGCTGGAGAAGAGACAGACGCTACCGCCCCCTGCAGGACGACATTTCCTCTGTGGCCTACTTCTATGCCGATACGCCCGAGGCCGGCTACCTCGAGCTTCCCGATCCCGACTATCTCGAGCTTCCCTGACATCTGAAT
>JAZRCQ010000118.1:0-9955 GCA_045659845.1 Eubacteriales bacterium | reverse complement strand
CGATTCCTCGTTTTCTGCAACGGGATCAGTCTCCTCAACCGTCTCGATCTCCTCTTCCTCCGCGGGAAGCTCCTCCTCTTCCGATTCCTCCGGAACGGTGAACTCGCCGCTCAGCACGTCCTCTGCGAGGGAGGCGCGACGGCTTGCATCTTCATCGGAGGAATAAAAGCGCTCAACGTAGCGCACGTGAGTGGTCTCCTCGGTGGTCTCGGTGACGATCCGCTCTCTCACGGCAGGCTCCTCTGCCGCAGGCGCAGGCTCTTCCTCGGGGATCTCCTCTTCAGGGATCTCCTCCGCCGCAGGGGCTTCCTCTTCCTTCTGCTCCATCAGCTCGTTATCGAATTCCCAGCTCACGTTTGCCGATGCGGGGATCACGGTCTCATCCACGCCCGCAATGCTGGGCACGTGGGAATCATCCAGCTCAAAGGAGCTTGCGGCCTTCTGCAGGCGGATGTATTCCTTGATCAGGCCTCTGGCCACCAGACTCTCGGTCTCTTCAAAGGCATAGGCCTTCTCGTAGTCCATTTTTTCAATATCGATGGGTGAAAGCCCGTTTTCCTCGCAAACACGTGCGATCAGCTCCAGCGCCCACTTGAGCTTGCGGGGACGGTTGACACGGTACTTGAAGGGCGTGTCCGCATATTTTTTCAGCTTGCTCACATCTTTGCCAACGTAGCCCTCCGAAGCCATGGTTTCGGGATCCAGCGGCAGATAGAGATCCAGCTGATTGGTTTTCGCATTGATCTTTGCAATGGAGGTTCTTCCGTTGTGGTAGCTGTCGGCCGTCCAGCTGATCCGCGCCTTAGTTCCCTTGTAGGACAGGAGAGCATTCTTCAGCTCGCTGTAGTAGCCCTTGATCACAGGCTTGGCCTGGATCAGCTTAGCCTCAAAGCTCTTGCGATAGTGCGCCACGATATGGCATCCGGTCTCCTCATCGTAGCCGATGATCCGCTCGTTGCCCGTGAAGCGCTCGTTCTCCTCGGTTTCCTCAACCTCCTCGTCGGCCTCCTCCTCGGCGGCGTCTGCGAGATCGTCCTCCTCGTCGTCATCCTCGGGGAGGGGCTCATCGGCCTTCAGCACGGTCACGTTCTGCGGCGCCTGCGTTACGGTTTGCAAATGTGCGCCGTCGATCTTCTCGGCCAGCACACCAAGCATCTCAATGAGCCGCTCGGCCTGCTCCGAGGTAGCGCCCGAGATCACCGATCCCTCGGGAGCGGGAGCATCCACGTATTCCTTGGTCTTTTCCGTCTTCACCGTGGTGGTCTTTTCAATGGTGACCACACGAACGGCATCCTTGCCGTCGTTCATCGGGCGCTCCAAGGGCTCCATGCCGCCTGCAAGCTCCTCAGACTCTGCAAAGGCGGGAGCGGCCTCCTCGGCATTCTCCGCATCGGGAGCATCAGCTTCCGCATTCTCCTCTGCGGAAAGCTCCTCGTTTTCTTCCGCTTCCTCAAGCTCCTCGCTGAAGGCAGGGGCTGCATCCTCGTTGAACACGATCGCAATGGGATCCTCTGCAGCAGACTCCTCCTCGGCTGGAAGCTCCGCGACCTCCTCAGCAGGCAGCTCCACGGGAGCATCCTCAACAGGCAGCTCCGCCGGCTTCTCCTCTGCCGGCTTCTCCTCCCTCGCCGCACCTTGCTGCGCCACGAAATCATAGCCCTTAGAGCGGATGACCAGCAAGAGAACCGTGAACACCACGGCCGCAACCGCCGAAAGTCCCAGCAGGATCGCCAGCACACCCTCAACGGAAAAAGGCACGGCTCCAACGCCGGCCAGAGCCAGCATGCCAAAGCCTCGGCGCTCTTCCTCCTGCTCAAGCTTTTCCCGCTTGGCGATCCGCAGCTTGCGGATCAGGATGCCGATGCCGGCCACCTCGATGCCGAGCAGGCATGCCGCCGCCGCGATCCCGATCAGAAGCCACAGATTTCCGCCGGCCAATGCACCGGCCGACAGGCTGAATGTAGATAGATTCTGCAACATGGAGTTCCTCCGTTTGTTTATTTTCCGTAACGTGCGGCCCGTTTCGACCGCCGTTGAAGCATTCTCCTCTATATTGTATCATATTTGTTTCTCATAATCAAGAGCAGAGGCCGATTTTTTTGCTTGTTTTTTCGTTTTTTCTTCGTGTTTTTTTCATTCCATACCCGTTTTTTTGCCGCAGTTGTCGGGAATGCGACGAAATCGGCAATTTCTCGTCCTGAAAAAGTTTTTTCATCCGTTCACAAATTCTTCTTGCAATTTTGGAAAAAATGAGGTATCATATATGGTGAACTATTTTTCGGAGGTGCATCTATGTTTTCATTTTCCGACCTTTGGGAGCGAATGCAGCAATTCTGGCGTTCCACGCTGAGGCCCTCCTGGAAGGATCTGCTTTCCGAAAAACAGAACACCTTTAATCTGTTTTTCGTGCTCACCATTCTGGAAACCCTTCTTTGCATTCTGTTTTTGTCCTTCTCCAACAGCATTGCCGTGGAGGCTGCGATCCGCGCCGATTACGATGCATACCATGCTGCCGCTGAAACGCTGCAAAACAGAGAGGCTCTGCGAGGCGCCCATGCATCGCTCGCCGCTGAGCTGGATAAAATGAACGTAAAAAACACGGCCGTGTTCGTGTTTGCAGCCGTGGTATGGTTTTTCACCGCTTCCTTGGTCTTTATCAAGGTGATCTCCTCCTCGGTGGAGCTGAAAAAATTTATCTACGGGCTTTACGTCACCTTCGGAGCGAACACCCGCCGCATCCGCACCATCATCTTTTGCCAAATGATGACGCTGGGACTGCTGGCGCTCCTGCCCGCCAATCTGACTGCCGCGCTGATCTGCCGATTCCTCTTCGGATTCGTCACGCTCTCCGCCCTTTCCCCCTCGCAGATCCTCCCCGTGGTGCTGTGCTTCGCCGCCATGCTGGTGGCCGTGATCACGCTGGTGGCACGCCGCCTCACCTCCATCCCCTGTGTTGCTCTTCTGAGCGCCTCCGACGTTTCGGACATCGTCAGCTCTCCCCGACGTTCCCTCGGCGGCATTTGTGCCAACGCGCCGCTTCGCCTTGCAACGGTGGGGCTTCGGAGAATGAAGCAGCACTACGTTCCCATCGTGATCTCCGCAACCCTGCCCGCTTGTCTCTTTTTCTGCTGCACGTCGCTGGCGGTCTCCAATGAGGCCCGAAGCGCCGACACGGTGAATGAATATAAGCTGATCTATGAAAACGGCCTCAACGGCTCCGGCTACCGCAACGGGTTGCGCCCCGCACTTCTGAGCATCGACGGCATCGCCAACGCTTATCCGATCGGCGGGGACACGGCCGATTCGCTGGGCACCCATGTGCTGATCCCCAACGGCGAGGCCAACCGCGCCGACAGTCTGGTCTCCTGCTACGGCGGCACCGCTTATGCAAACATCAAGATCGTTTGCGCGGAATACTATTCCCTGGAGAAATTCGGAATTTTCCCCAAAGGCTCGACCTACGGAAGCAGAGGAAAAAACTTCCATGTGCTAACCCCTCCCGAGGAAGGCACGGCGATCCTGATCTATCCCGACGTTTGCCATGATAATCCCTCGCAGAAATACTCCCGCAGGTTCACCACCTTCACAAACGTGGCGGTGTTCTCCGAGCCCGATGCCGAGCTTGCCAATGCGCCGCTGGAGCAGCTGGTGGCCGAGGGAAATCCGCATGGCATCAGTCTCATCATGGCCTCTCAAAAGGTGTCCACCAAATCCATCGAAGCCGACAATCGCTTGCCGGAGGAGATGCTGGTGCTCCATCCGAACGACTATCTCCGCCTGACGGGCATCGACTCGGCAAAGTATGCCGATAGAAAAGAACCGTCCCCCACCCCCTCGCTGGCCGAGCTGGGCTGCTATTTCACCGTTGCCTCTGCCGAGGTGGCCGAGGGCGAGACGACGCTTCCCGTTTCCTCCGCGCTGGCCTCTAATGGCTTTACGCTGGACGTGGCCGACGAATTCTCCATTGAAAAGTACGGTCTGGATCCGAACACCGTGCTTCCCTCCGAGCGCGGCGGCGCCGTTTTGGTTCGCTCCTGGAACAGCTATTATGCCTCCGATCCCGCCACGATTCTTGTGGCCGAGACCACCACGCTCCCCGAGCCCGATCCCGAGGACTACGCCGCTCTGATGATGACCTCCACCGATCGCCTCAAGCAGATCGTGGACGGTTATCCCCAGTACTATATGTCCCTGCAGGTGACCGACGTGGTCTATTCCTCCGCCGTGGATCAGGACGTGATCCTCGTGGAAGAATACGATCTGGCAGAGCTTTGCGGTCGGGACGGTGTTTACAATACGGTGAACGTCGCCATCAACGGCTCCATCCCCCCCTCCGAGCTGCTCAGGCTTCTCACCGAGCTGAATCTGGAGGTGGCAAACCCCTCCTATGCGGGCGACGTGCCCAAGATGGAAAGCACGGGGGATCTCTGGAATGCCATCCTCGTTGACAACTGCCATTACAACGGCGTGGCCCGCACGCTGGCCGTGATCCTGATCCTGGCCGTTCCCTTCATCTGGTATTGCCCCCAGTTCAATTTCTACTTCAAGCGCAAGCAGGATCTGGAGATCCTCTGCGCGATCGGTCAGCCGCGCTCCACGATCCTCAGAATCATGCTTTGGGAGGGAGCCCTGCTGGCGCTGGCCAGTGCCGCCGTGGCGCTGGTGCTATGCCCTCTCTTTACGTTCATCACCTTCCGATTTTTGCAATTCAACGGCTTCCCCTTCGCCTATTCGGAGCTGGATTTCCTCGCGATGGCGATCGTGCCCGTTTATGCCGCGCTGTGCGCCTTCGGGGCCAGCGTGATCAATTATCCGATCCAATATGCAAAGCGAAAGAGGGATATTTTCGATCCCAAGGAATCCGGAAAGGAGTTTATCTGATATGCCGATCCTGCAAGCCATCGACGTGATCAAGCAATATAAGCAATCCGAAAAAACCGTGAATGCCGTCAACCGCGTTTCGGTTGAGATCGAGGACGGAGAATTCGTTGCCATCATCGGCACCTCCGGCTCCGGAAAAAGCACCTTCATCAATCTCTGCGCCGGTTTGGACACCCCAAACTACGGCGATATCATCATCCGCGGAGAGAATATCACGAAAATGAAGCCCGACAAGCTCTGCGATTTCCGCGGCAAAAACATCGGCTTCATCTTCCAGAACTGCAAGCTGGTGCCCTATCTCACCGCCCTGGAGAACATCCTGCTCCCCCTGAGCGCCGCCGACCGTCAGTTTGAGCGCTACACCGAGCGCCTGAAGATGCTGGTGGACCGTCTCGGGATCGCCGACCGCCTTCACCATCTGCCCTCCGAGCTTTCGGGAGGCCAGCAGCAGCGCGTTGCCATCGCCCGCGCCCTCATCTTCTTCCCTCAGATCCTCTTCGCCGACGAGCCCACGGGAAGCTTGGACAAGGAAAGCGCCAATCAGGTGCTGGAGCTGCTTTTATCGGTTCGCGCCGAGCTCAAGCAAACGCTGATCGTGGTCACTCACGATCCCGAGATCGCCGCCCGCGCCGACCGTGTTCTGCGAATGGACAACGGCGTGATGTCGGTCTATCACGGCTGATTCGCATCATTCAAGCCGAAGGAAAGGAGGAAAACCGTGTTTGGCTACGTTCGCCCGCTGAAGTCTGAGCTTCGCATCCGAGAATACGAGCGCTATCGCGCCTACTACTGCGGTCTCTGCCGCGCTATGGGGGATTGCACGGGGCAATGCTCCCGTCTCACCCTCAGCTACGATGCCGTTTTTCTGGCGTCGGTACGCTGCTGTCTGACCAATGAGCCGCCAACCGTCAAGCCGATCCGTTGCCTTCTCCATCCTCTTCGCCGCCGTCCTGCCGTGGCGGAATCCCCGCAGCTGGCCTATTGCGCCGACGCCTCCGCGCTTCTCTCCTATCGAAAGCTGGAGGACGATCTTTGCGACGAGCATGGTCTGAGGCGGCTTCGCGCCCGTCTCGGCACGTGGAGTCTCCGCTCCGCCTATCGCCGCGCCGCCCGACGGCATCCTGCACTGGATCAAGCCGTTGCAGAAGCGCTCAAGGAGCTTCGGCTCTACGAAGCAAGCCCCGCTCCCCACAGCGCCGACGTGGCCGCCGAGCTTTTTGGCCGCGTGATGCGCGCCGTGTTCTCCGAAGGACTGGAGGGAGCCAATGCCCGAATAGCCGCCGAGATCGGCGACGCCACAGGCCGCTGGATCTATCTCATCGATGCCATCGACGATCTTCGGGAGGACGAAAAAAAGGGACGCTTTAATCCCTTGCGCGACGTTTTCGCCGACACGTCCTGCGAAAAAAGCACCGAAATTTTGAAAACCGCCCTCAACGGCGTGCTTCTCTCGGCCGAGCGTGCCCATGCTCTTATGGACGCCGCCGACTCGCCGGAGCTGAATGAGATCGTTTCTAACGTGCTGTATCTCGGTCTCCCCAACACCGCAAAAACAGTGCTTGCCCGCACATTCCCCATTGAGAAAACAGACACAAAGGAGTCTCTCGAATGAAAAATCCCTACAGCGTTTTGGGAGTTTCTCCCACCGCATCCGATGAGGAGATCAAAAAGGCCTATCGCGATCTGGCCAGAAAATACCATCCCGATAAATACCGCGACAGCGATCTTGCCGATCTGGCAGGCGAAAAAATGAAGGAGATCAACGCCGCCTACGAGGCCATTCAAAAGGAGCGAAGCGGCTCGGGAGCCCATCGAGAGGAGCCCTTCCGCACCTCCGAGGCAGGAGGCTCGCCTCTCTTTTCCCGCGTTCGCAATCTGATCAATCAGGGCGACATCCGCGAGGCCGAGCGTCTGCTTTATTCCGTTCCCGAAAACGGACATAACGCCGAATGGTTTTTCCTCATGGGCTGTGTTACTCTCAAAAAGGGCTATTTTGTGGATGCCCGCACCTATTTCGACCGTGCTTGCACCATGGATCCCTATAATCAGGAATATCGCTTTGCCCGCGAGCAAATGGATCAATCGGCCGGCAGCTATGGCGGCGGCTATCGCACCTCGCGCAACAGAGGCTGCGACTGCTGCGACTGCTACGACTGTTGCGATTGCTGCAACTGCGATTGCTGCTCCTCTCTGATCTGCGCCGATTGCTGCTGCGAATGCACGGGCGGCGATCTGATCTCCTGCTGCTGAATATGATGACAAAAAAAAGCTCCACCCGACGGCTCACCGTTTGCGCTATGCTGGCCGCTTTCGGCACGGTGATCCTTGCCATTGGCGGTCTTTTGCAGAATCTGGATCTTTCTGCCGCCGCGCTGGCCTCTGTGCTTTGCATCTATGCCGTGATCGAGCTGGGCGGCTCTGCCCCCTGGCTGATCTGGATGGCCACCTGCTTTCTCGGGCTGATCCTCCTGCCGCAAAAATCTCCGGTGTTCTTTTATCTTCTGATCGGCTTTTACCCCATGCTCAAGGAACGGCTGGAAAAGCGTTCCACTCCCGTGATGCTCTTGGGAAAAGGAGCCTTCTTCGCCGTTTTGCCGGTGGGCGTGTGGATGATCATCCGCATCTTCTTTCCTGCCGATGCACAATTTTCCTCGGGCGGAATGCTCGCCGCTCTGGCCGTGCTCGGGCATCTCACGCTTTGGGTCTACGACTACGCCCTCACCAAGCTGATCACCCTCTATCTGCTTCGTCTCCGCAAACGCTTCAACCGAGGAAAGCATTAAAAAGCCAAGGCCGCAACGCTCGTTGCGGCCTTGGCTCTTTTGATCATATCTTCATCAAATGCACCAGCACTTCCACCATCTTCTCCAGCGAGCGCACGGGGATCAGCTCGTGAACACCGTGAAAATTCGCGCCGCCCGTGGAAAGATTGGGGCACGGCAGGCCCATATAGGAAAGTCTTGCTCCGTCGGTGCCTCCTCGGATGGGCGACACCGTTGGCGTGACACCCACGGCAAGCATGGCCGCCTTGGCATTTTCGATCAGCTCCATATGGGGCAGGATCTGCTCCTTCATATTCCGATAGCTCTCCCGAACCGTGAGGCTAAAGCTTCCCTCTCCCCAAACGCCGTTGAGATAGTCGGTCAGGCTCTGCAGAAACTGCTTTCTCTCCTCAAATTTTTCTGCGCTGTGATCCCGGATCAGAAGATGCACCTCGGCCTCGGATTCCGTTCCCTCCAGCCGATGCACGTGGTAGAACCCCTCGTAGCCCTCGGTGTGCGACGGAGTTTCCGCGGCGGGAAGCATGGAGATCCATTGGTTTGCCATGAGGATCGCATTCTTCATGCGATCCTTGGCACTTCCGGGATGAATATTCACGCCCTTCACCCGCAATGCGGCCGATGCGGCATTGAAATTTTCGTATTCGATCTCACCCAAAAGCCCACCGTCCACGGTGTAGGCCACCTGTGCCCCGAATTTTTCCACGTCGAAGCGATCCGTGCCTCTGCCCACCTCCTCGTCGGGGGTGAAGCCAACGGCGATCCTGCCATGCGGAATTTCGGGATGCGCCAGCAGATAGTCGCAGGCCGAAAGGATCTCGGCTACGCCTGCCTTATCGTCGGCTCCCAGCAGTGTGGTACCGTCGGTCACGATCAGCTCCTCGCCGATCAGCTCCTCCAGAAACGGAAAATCCTTGGCGCAGATCACGCCCTCGCGCCGCAGGGGGAGATCTCCGCCCTTATAGGTAACGATCTCGGGATGAACATCCTTGCCGCTCACGTCGGGAGAGGTGTCCATATGGGCGATCAGCCCCAGACAGGGACGAGCCTCGCAGCCCGCCGTGGCAGGCAGATAGCCGAACACGTAGCCGTTTTCGTCCATGCTCACCTGCTCCAGCCCCATCTCCCGCATCTCCTCTGCCAGCGCCTTCCCCAGCACCCGCTGTCCTGCGGTGCTGGGATAGCTCTCGGAGGCCTCGTCCGACTGCGTGTCGAAGGAGACGTACTTCAAAAAGCGCTCAATTACCGTCATACCGCGCCTCAGAATGCCCACGTGCCGTTTTCAAAGATCTGCACGCGCTCGCCGTTTTCTTTCACGCCGACGATGGAGAGATCCTCCGTTCCGATCATGAAGTCCACGTGGATCATGGAATCGTTGATGCCCTTGGCATAGCACTCCTCCAGCGTGAGATTTTCGTAATTCTTGAGGGTGTTGGTGAAGCCGAAGCCCAGCGCAAAGTGGCAAACGGCGTTTTCATCATAGAGAGTGTCGTAGAACAGAACGCCCGCACGGTTCACGGGGCTCTCGAAGGGAACCAGCGCGCACTCGCCAAGGTAGGCCGCGCCCTCGTCCATGGAGATCATCTTCTTGAGGAGCTCCTCATTCTTCTCGGCGTGCACCTCCACGGCCTTACCGCCCTCGAAGCGCACCGAGAAATTCTCGATCAGCTCGCCTCTGTAGGAAAGGGGCTTGGATGCCACCACCAATCCCTCGGCAACGCCCTTCATGGGGGAGATGAACACCTCCTCCGTGGGAATATTGGGATTGAATACGATGCCGCTTCCCAGAGCCTTCTCCGAGCCGCCCATAAAGAGCGCATCGTCGATCATGCCAACGGTGAAATCGGTGCCGTTGGAGGCGCGGTACTCCAGCTTCTTCAATCCAAGACCATTGAGATACTCACAGCGTGCGGCCAGATCGGCATTGTGCTTCTCCCATGCCTCCACGGGATCTCCGTCCTCGGTGACTCTCGCCGTCATCAGGATCTTCTCCCAAAGCATCTCCATGGCGCGGGAGCGGCTCTCACCGGGGAACACCTTCTTGGCCCACTTCGCGCCGGGAACGCCTGCGATGCACCATTGATATTTGTTTTCCATCTTGTCGCGGAAGGGCTTGACGATCTTATAGATCGCCTGCGACATCTTCGCGCTCTTTTCCTGATTGACGCCCTTCATACCGTCGGGATCATCGGAATTGAGATAGATCATCACGGGAAGCTTATCCACACGGTACTGCCACTTTGCGATCTCCCAATCCTCCATTTTGGAAAGATTGGTGAGCGTTTGCGATCTCA
>JAZRCQ010000117.1:0-10279 GCA_045659845.1 Eubacteriales bacterium | reverse complement strand
TGTTCACCGCCACCACGGCCACCTGCGTTACGGGGCTGGTGGTGGTTCCAACCGCCTCCTGGAGTCTGTTCGGACAGGCCGTGATCCTGCTTCTGATCCAGATCGGCGGCTTGGGGATCATCACGGTGCTGGCAGGCATCTCGGTGTTCCTGCATCGCAGAATGGGTCTTTCGGATCGGATGCTTTTGCAGGACGCCTTTAATCTGAACACCCTTTCGGGGCTTTCCACCTTCGTGCGGCGCGTGATCCTCGGCACTCTGATCGTGGAGCTGTTGGGCGCTCTTGCCTGCATGACGGTGTTCGTTCCCGAATTCGGAGCCAGAGGGATCTGGATCTCGGTGTTTCACGCTGTTTCCGCCTTTTGCAACGCGGGCATGGACGTGATCGGTGACAACAGCCTCTGTGACTACGTGAATCATCCCGTGATCAATGGAGTAACCTCCGCGCTGATCATTCTGGGCGGGCTTGGATATATCGTTTGGTGGGATCTGCTTCGCGTGCTTCGCAACCGTCTTGCGGGCAAGCGCGGCGACCGCCTCCGACTCACCTTCCATAGCCGCGTGGCTCTGCTTTCCACGGCGGTGCTTCTGGCGGGGGGAACGGTGATGATCTGGCTTTTTGAAAGAGAAAATTCCGCCACCATCGGAGATATGTCGATGGCGGGGCAGCTGCTGGCCGCCTTCTTCCAATCGGTCACGGCAAGAACGGCGGGCTTTGCCACCCTGCCGCAGGAATCGCTCACCAATCCCACCTCTGCGCTGATGATCCTTTTGATGTTCATCGGCGGCTCTCCCGTTGGAACGGCGGGCGGTATCAAAACCGTCACCTTCGCGGTTCTGCTGGCGGCAGGTGTTTCGGGAATGCGAAATCGGCAGAACACCGTTCTGATGGAACGAAGGATCTCGGAGGAGATCATCCGCAAGGCGATGGGCGTGGCCGCGGCGTCGCTTTCGATTCTGGTGGTGTCCACTATGGCGTTGGCCTGCGTAACGGAGGCTTCCTTCATGGACGTGCTTTATGAAACCACCAGCGCAACCGCCACCGTGGGGCTTTCCCGCAATCTCACGGCAGGGCTGGAGCCCATCGGGCGGGTGATCGTGATGCTGGCGATGTATCTCGGCCGTGTTGGCCCGATTTCGCTGGCGATCGCGTTCGGAATGCAAAAGGAGCATCAGGATATCATTCGCCATCCGAGCGGCGAGCTTCGGGTGGGATAAAAAGGAGAAGATCATGGCATTAAAAAGAAGCTATGCAGTTTTTGGACTGGGAAGATACGGAATCGCCGTGGCAGAGGAGCTGGTGAGAAACGGTGCTGAGGTTTTGGCGGTGGATATGGATTCCGCCGTGGTGGATGCGGCGGTGGATAGAATTCCCGTTTGCAAATGCGCCGACATCACCGATCCCGAGGTGATCCGCCAGCTGGCCATCGGCAAATTCGATGTGGTGATCATTGCGATGGCGCACAATCTGGAGGCCTCCGTGATGGCGATCACGCTTTGCAAGGAGGCGGGCGTGAAAAAGGTGATCGCAAAATGCGGAAGCGAGATGCACCGCAAGATCCTTTTGCGGGTTGGAGCGGATGAGGCCGTTTTGCCCGAAAGCGAATCGGGAACGCGACTGGCAAGAAATCTGATGAGCGCGGGCTTTGTGGACATGATCGAGCTTTCCAAGGACGTTTCCATGCTGGAGCTGGACGTGCTTCCCGAATGGGAGGGGAAGAGCCCTGCGGAGCTGAATATCCGCAGGAAATACGGCATCAACATCGTGGCCGTCCGTCGCAAGGAAAAGGTGATCATGGACGTGGATCCCGAGGAGCCGCTGGAGGCCAATATGACATTGATTGTGATCGCAAACGTGGGCAAGCTGGGGAGGCTCGGCAAAAAGGTTTGAGACTGAAGGCACGGGCAGCGGTCAGACCGTCTGCTCAGGCGCGGCACGAGTCGCGATAACAATCGAAAGAGCAGGAATGAAGGAGCGATCCATCATTCCTGCTCTGTTCTTTTTTTGCGGCGGTTCGATGCCGTTCAGCAGCCCCGATCTGCAGTGAGCCCCGCGGGGATCGGCGAGAGGGGCATGCTGAACGTTGGAACGTTCCTCAAAGGAACATTTCCACGATCATCCAAACGATATAGGTGAGCGCGCTTCCCGAAACCAAAAGGCTGAGGATCAGCGCCAGAATGCGCGTGAGACGGCCGTGGCTCGATTTTGCCGTTGTTTTTTTGTTGGATTTCACGTTGAGACACTTCCTTCCTTAGTCCAGCGCCACGCCTGCGGCGGGGATCTTGATCTTTTTGACGCCCTTGGAGCCGTCGGTCAGGGAGGAAAGATCGGTGGTGGCGGACACCAGCTTCTGCCCTGCCTTCAGGGAAAGCACCTGCACTCCTCCCGAGGTTCGGGTGGCCATTTGGGGGATCAGCGAGGATTTCACCACGATGCCGCGCCCCTCGTTGTTCACCAGAAGCAGCTCCATCGGCTCCTTTTCATAGAAGGCGGCAACGATGGGAGACTTTTCGGAATAGGCGGAATTCAAGCGGCGACGGTTGCCCGTGACCTCATAGTTGGCAACGGAAACGCGAACACCCTTGCCGTTTTCAAAGAGGAACACCAGATTTTCCTTTTCAGGGTAGGCGTTCTGAACGTTGATCAGGATCGGCTTCTCGCCGTCGTCGGTCACCATCTCAAGCTCGGCCGGCAGATAAGTGCCGTATTCGGAGGCCTTGCAGGTGGCCAGATCGGAGGCCTTGAAACGGTAGAGACGGGCGCGGTTGGAAAGCACGATCAGATTATCCCGATTTTCGCCGTCGAAGGTTTGCAGAAGGGAATCTCCCTCGCGGAAGCTCTGCACGTCGTTGCCCTGCAGGGAACGGAAGGTGATCTTTTTCAGATAGCCCTTCTTGGAAAGCACGAAGCGGGCGGGATAGTTTTCGGGCTCGTCCACGGCCACATCGCCCACGTCCTCCCATTCGGTGACGATCTGGGTGCGCCGCGGCTGACCGTATTTCTTCTTCACCTCGGTAAGCTGAGCGATGATGAGGCCCTTTTGCTTGATCTCGTCGGCCAGGATCTCCTCCATTTCGGCGATCTCCTTTTTCAGCGCGTCAATATCCGAGATGCGGTTGAGCAGATACTCGCGGTTGAGATTGCGGAGCTTGATCTCGGCGATATAATTGGCCTGCTTTTCGTCAATATCGAAGCCCTTCATCAGGTTGGGGATCACGTCCTCATCCTTTTCGGTCTTGCGGATGATGCGAATGGCCTTGTCGATATCCAGCAGGATCTTGCCCAGCGCTAGCAAAAGATGCAGCTTGTCCTGTTTCTTTTGCAGATCGAATTCCATCTCGCGGCGCAGGCAGGTGAGGCGGAAGCGCGTCCATTCGCCCAGAAGCTCGATCACGCCCATGGTGCGCGGCACCGAATCGATCAGCACGTTGAAATTGCACTTGAAGCTATCCTCCAGAGGCGTGAGCTTGAAGAGCTTGGCCATCAGCTTATCGGGATCCACCTCCTTGTTGCGGAGATCCAGCGTCAGCTTGAAGCCATTGAGGTCGATCTCATCGCGGAAATCGGAGATCTCCTTCAGCTTGCCCTCCTTATAAAGGGCGGTGAGCTTGGTGAGGATGGCCTCGATGGTGGTGGAATAGGGGATCTGAATGATATCGATGCAGTTGGCGCTCTTATCGTAAACGTAGCGTGCGCGCATCCGAACGGAGCCTTGGCCGGTTTCGTAGATCTGCTTCATCTGCTCTTTGTTGTAGAGGATCACGCCGCCGCCCGAAAAATCGGGGGCCTTGAGGATCTCCATCAGCTTATCCACCGAAAGATTGGGCTTGCGCAGAAGGGCGATGGTGCCGTCGCACACCTCGGTGAGATTGAAGGAGCAGATATTGGATGCCATACCAACGGCGATGCCCATGTTTGGCATCACGAGGATGTTTGGGAAGGTGGTGGGGAGCAGCACGGGCTCCTTCATGGTGGCGTCATAGTTATCCACCAGATCCACGGCGTTGTGATCGATGCCCGAGAACATCTCGTTGCAGATCGGATCCAGCTTACATTCGGTGTAGCGCGCGGCGGCGTACTTCATTTCGGAGGAATATTGCTTTCCGAAGGAGCCCTTGGAATCCACGAGGGGATGCAGAAGGGTGGCATTGCCGCGGGTGAGGCGCACCATGGTTTCATAGATGGAGGCATCACCATGGGGATTGAGCTTCATGGTTTGTCCCACGATGTTGGCGCTCTTGGTGCGGGGCCCCGTGAGGAGACCCATTTTATACATGGTGTAGAGGAGCTTTCGGTGAGAGGGCTTGAGACCGTCGATCTCGGGGATCGCGCGGGAAACGATCACGCTCATCACGTAGGGCATATAGTTTTTCTCAATGGTCTCGGTGATGGGCTGATAGATGATCGGCGCGTACTCTATCACCTTTTCTTCTTTCTTTTTTCTCGCCATATGCTCGGGAGTTCCTTTCTGATAAAGCTTGTGGGGACGGTGGGAGCTGATCCGAGGGGATCAAAGCTCCAAAACGGTGTGTGCGGCTGCACGGATCATGCGGTTGTAGAGCGCGAGCCCAAGCCCCTCCAAGGGCGGCAGATGGGCATAGATGATCTCGGATTCCAGCGCGTCGGCACGGCGCAGAGCGTGGAAGAGCTGCTTGGCCTGCGATTGCAGATCCTCCCGACGGCCCACAGGGATCAGCTTGCGGGGCAGGAGTCGGGAAAGCTCCTCATCATAGCAGAGGATGGCGCAGTTTCTGCTTCTTTGTTGGTCGAGCAGAAACGCCTCCACCCGTTCGGGGCTTCCCGAAAGCAGCACCAGCGGTGCCGTGGGAGCGTAGTGACGGTATTTCATGCCGGGGGAGAGGGGACGCTCATTGGCGGCCAGCTGATGGGTGACCGCATCGGCCACGCGCACGTCCTCTGCCACCATGCAAAGGGCATCGTAGGTGATTCCGCCGGGGCGGAGCAGGAGCAGGCCGTCGCCGTCGATCTTCACGATGGTGGATTCCAGACCGATCTCGCACTCGCCGCCGTTGATGATCATATCCACGCGGCCGTTCAGATCCTGGATCACATCCTCCGCGCAGGTTGGCGAGGGCTTTCCCGAAAGGTTGGCAGAGGGAGCGGCCACGGGGATGCCTGCCAGACGGATGAGACGGCGTGCCACGGGATGCGCGGGGCATCGGACGGCAACGCTGTCCAGCCCTCCCGTCACGGAGAGGGGGATGGTTTCCTTCTTGGGCAGGATCACGGTCAGGGGGCCGGGCATAAACGCCTTGGCCAAGCGATAGTAGAGAGGATGGGTGACGGCATAGCGCTCGGCATCCTCGGGCTCTGCCACGTGGATGATCAGCGGGTTATCCGAGGGGCGCCCCTTGGCGGCATAGATCCGCTCGGCGGCGTGGGCATCGGTGCCGTTGCCGCCAAGACCATATACAGTTTCGGTGGGGAACACCACAAGCCTTCCTTGGCGCAGAAGCTCGGCCGCACGGGAAAGCTCGCCATCCGAGGGCTCGGCGGCGTTCAACTTCAGAATTTCGGTTTGCAAGGGTAGCACCTCTTTGGTTGTCAGTTTTGTTGCGCGTTTTTCAGGCGCTCGGCGGCATCGGCCGTGGCCAGCTGATCGATGAGTCCTCCGATCTCGCCGTCGAGAAAGCGCTCGATGGAATAAAGGCTCACGCCGATGCGATGATCGGTGATCCTGCCCTGCGGATAATTGTAAGTGCGGATGCGCTCACTGCGGTCGCCCGTGCCAACCTGCGTGCGGCGATCGGAGGCGATCTGCTCGTCGCGCGCCTGCAGGGTGCGATTGTAGAGGATGGTGCGGAGCATTTTCAAAGCCTTGTCCTTGTTTTTGAACTGGCTGCGCTCCTCCTGACATTCCACCACGATGCCCGTGGGCTTATGGGTGAGACGGACGGCGGATTCGGTCTTGTTGATGTGCTGACCGCCCGCGCCGCTGGATTTGCAGGACTCAAACACCAGATCGGCGAGATTGATCTCCACCTCCACCTCCTCTGCCTCGGGGAGAACGGCCACGGTGGCCGTGGAGGTTTGGATCCGCCCCTGCGATTCGGTGAGCGGAACTCTCTGCACGCGATGCACGCCTCTCTCAAAGCGGAAGCGGGAAAAGGCACCGTCGCCCTCCACGCGGAACACCACCTCGCGAAAGCCGCCCAGCTCGGTGGGCGTGGCGCTCATCAAGGCACAGCGGAAGCCTGCGGAGGCGGCATACATATTGTACATCCGATAGAGAACGGCGGCAAACAACGCGGCCTCCTCGCCGCCCGCACCCGCACGGATCTCCACCAGTACGTTTTTTTCGTCATTTGGATCTCTGGGGAGCAGAAGAAGCGTGAGGCGCTCCTGCAGCTCGGCCTTTTTTTGCTCAGCGGCCTTCAGCTCGGCGTGAGCCATCTCGCGCAGCTCGCTGTCGGAGGTCTCCTCAAGGATCATGCGAGCCTCCTTTGCGGCCTTCTCGGCCTCCCGACAGGCGCGGCAGGCCTCCACGAGCGGTGTCATGGCCTTCAGCTCCTTCATCACCGCGGCGTAGCGCGCAGGCTCGGATAGCACCGTGGGGGAGGAGAGAGAAGCCTCCAGCTCCTCATATTTCTCCTCGGCCTCACGGAGACGGTTGAGCATATCGGACATCAGAAATTATAGAAGGCACGGAAGGCGCGGTAGGCCTCGTAGAGGTCCACCTTGGAGATCACTTCGTAGGGAGCGTGCATGGAAAGAACGCCAACGCCCAGGTCGATGGTGTCGATATTGTGGTTGGCCATGTATTTGGCGATGGTTCCGCCGCCGCCGATATCGATCTTGCCCAGCTCGCAGGTCTGCCAAACCACGCCTGCCTCGTTCAGCACGCGGCGAACCCATGCCACCAGCTCTGCGGAGGCATCGGAGGTGCCGCCCTTGCCGCGAGAACCCGTGAACTTGCACATGGCCACGCCGCAGCCGATGAGCGCGGAGTTTCTCTTTTCATAAACGTCGGCGAAGGCGGGATCAAAGGTTGCCGCCACGTCGCTGGAGAGGCACTTGGAATTGTAGCGCACGAGAGCCTCGTTGCCGCCGAGGGCGCGGGAGATCTCGGAGATGAGATCCATGATCAGATTGCTCTGCATACCGGTCACGCCGTCGCTGCCCGTTTCCTCCTTGTCCACGAGGATACACATGGTGGTGTGCAGGGCTTCGTGGGCATCGATCATAGCGGTGAGGGAGGGATAGGCGCAAACGCGGTCGTCATGGCCGTAGCCGCAGATCATGGAGCGGTCGAAGCCAACGTCGCGTGCGCGACCTGCGGGAACCACGGAAAGCTCAGCCGAGAGCAGATCCTCCTCGGTGATGCCGTAGGTCTCGTAGAGATAGTTCAGAACGCCCAGCTTCACGGCCTCCTTCTCGTCGCCCTCCACGGGGCGGCTGCCCACCAGCAGATTCAGCTTTTCGCCCTGGAAGGCCTGCGCCACGGTCTTGCCCATTTCGTTTGCGGCAAGGTGGGGCAGAAGATCGGTGATATACATCACAGGATCGGTGTCGTTTTCACCCACAGTCACGTTCACGACCTCGCCGTTCTGCTTCACCACCACGCCGTGCAGTGCGAGGGGCATGGCGAGCCACTGATACTTGCGGATGCCGCCGTAGTAGTGGGTTTTGAGGTAGCACATATCGGCCTCCTCGTAAACGGGAACCTGCTTCAGGTCAAGACGGGGGGAATCGATGTGGGCGCCGGTGATGCGGATTCCCTTGTTGATGGACTCGGTGCCGATCTTGAAGAGGAAGAGGTTCTTGCCTCTGTTGTTGTAGTAAAGCTTGTCGCCGGCTTGAATGGGATCGCCGAAATCATAGGGGCGATAGCCTGCGGCCTCGGCCAGCTTGATGCCCTCGACCACGGCCTCGCGCTCGGTCTTGGAGGCGTCGAGATAGCTTACGTAGCCCTTGGCGTAGTCATAGGCGGCATCAACGATCTCCTTGCCGGCCTTTTCGTAAACGGTCTTTTTTTCATAGCGAACGGAAGTGTTTTCAGACATAACGATTCTCCTTTTTTTCTATCATGATTCGAAGTATAAGCTTGCATATGCCTCGGAGGCTTTTTTCAGATCGGCCACGGCCTGTGCGGCATCGCGGTCGGGGATGTAGGTGAGGCGGCCCTGCTCGTTGAGGCATTCGGGATCGGTGAGCCAGAAGTCGGCCGACCCGGTTCCCGCCACCCATGCGGCGTAGACCGATTCCCACATTCCGTATTTTTCGTAGAGCGCGGAAAGCCACGCCGTTCCGATGCGGAGATTGGTTTCGGGATCGTAGAGCATGCCCGATTCGGGCACGGGCTCTCCCAGCACCTCGGTGCAAACGGTGGCCA
Source organism: Eubacteriales bacterium (assembly GCA_045659845.1). GTDB lineage: Bacteria > Bacillota > Clostridia > Oscillospirales > CAG-272 > UMGS1865. Next base: position 1,926 of record JAZRCQ010000117.1, on the reverse strand, counting down.
GCAGATCGGGGGTGATCTGCATCAGCCCGACGGCACCGCTCTCGGAGAGCAGGTTGCTTTGGAAATCGCTCTCATGGCGCACGGTGGCCCAGATCACGGTGGGGGGCACGCCGAAGGCCTCGGCTTGCCGCAGGATCATTTCCTCATAGCGACCGTCCAGCGGATAACTTCTTTTTTCCAGCGCGGTGGCGGCGGCATCATAGCCGAGGCCGAACAGCACGGAGAAAATGATCAGGCCGGCCAGAAGCAGGAGCTTTGCGGGATGGAGCTTCAACGGGAAAGCACCCCCGTTTCCAAGAGGATCTCCCGCACGCGGGGAATGAGATTGTCGGGATTGCTGTCGTTTTCGATCACGTAGTCCGAATGCGCGCGGAAGAAGCTGTCGGGCTTTTGCGCCGCCAACCGCATTTGCGCCGCCTCAGGCGAAATGTTGTCTCGGAGCAGGATGCGATGCAGGCGGATCTCGGGAGAGGCCAGCACGGAAACGATCACGTTGCATTGGCGGTTGGCTCCGCTTTCAAAGAGCTGAGGAGCATCAAACACGGCTGCCGGCGCTCCGTTTTCCCGATGCTGTCGGATGAGCCTCGACGCCTCCCTCAGAACGTGGCGATGGGCGATGGCGTTGAGAGCCTCCAGCTCGGCGGGATCCTCAAACACGATGGAGGCCAGCGCTCCGCGGTTCAAGGTGCCATCGAGGTTTAAGATCTGCCGACCGAATCGGTCGGTCAGCTCGGAAAGGCATTGAGAGGGGGGGATCAGCAGGCGATGGTAGATCTGATCCGCATTCATCACGGGGATCCCATAGGAGGCGAAAATCTCGCTCACGGTGCTTTTTCCGGCGCCGCTGGGGCCTGTCAATCCAATGATCAGCATGGCGGCACCTCCGCAAGCCGTCCTCCCTCTGCATCCGAGCGATAGGCCGCCTCCATCACGGCCTGCACGTAGGCTCCGTCGGCAAAGGAAGGAGCGAACGGCTTGTTTTCCGCGACGGCGGAAAGATAGGATTTCATGCTCTCCAGATGCCCGTATAGCCACCCTGCGGGGGCCTTGGGGGAGGGGAAGATCATATTCGGATACCGCCCGACGCATTCAATGGCGGTGTAGCCGCGGTTGCCGCCGATGGGCTTGGCCTCGGCCGCGGCATCATAAAAATAAAGCAGATTGGGCTCCATCAGGGAAAATTTCAAGGAGCCGCGCTCTCCGTAGATCTCAAAGGAAAGATCATCGTTTGCGCCTTGGGTGAGCTTGCTCACCTCAATGGTGCCCCGTGCGCCTCCTTCGGTTACGGCCAGCAGATAGAAGGCCTCGTCGGCGTTGGTCTGCCAGGGATTGCCTTGGGCATCAAGATGCGTGGGGTAGGCGATCTGAGAATGGCCGCTCACCGCGGTGATCCTGCCGCACAAGCGGCTCATCAGATCGATCACGTGAGAGCCGAGGTCGAACAGTACGCCGCCTCCGCAGATCTCCCGATCCTGCTTCCAGCCCACTCTGCGGTCAGGATCGATGCAGCTGTTGTGGAGATAGGAGGCGTGAAAATGCAGGATCCTGCCCAGTCTGCCCTCATCGGTCAGTTGAGCGGCGCGGAGCAGAGGCGCGAGCCAACGGTTGTTGAACACCATACCGCAGGTTTTTCCGCTCTGCTTGGCCAAACGGGCCAATTCGGCGGCCTGCGCGGGCGTGACGGCCAAGGGCTTCTCGCAAAGCACGTGCTTGCCTGCCGCCAGTGCTTTTTTCACCGTTTCGTAATGAAAACGGTTGGGAGTGCAAACGTCGATCACGTCGATCTCGGGGGATCGGATCAGATCATCCTCATCGGCGGTTGCGAGGGGAATGCTGAATTCCGAGGCTACTCGGCGGGATTTTTCGAGCGACGTGGTGCAAACGCCGTGGATGATCGCCGAATAGGGAAGATCACCGTAGAAAAAA
>JAZRCQ010000116.1:0-1730 GCA_045659845.1 Eubacteriales bacterium | reverse complement strand
GGAGCCTGCGCAACTAAAAAAGTAGCACTTTTTAACGCAAAATGGGTATTTTATAATACCGCGTTCCCCCTCAGTCTCGCTACGGTGACAGCCTTCGGCCCTGGTCGCAAGCACAGCTTGCTTCCCGCTTTGGCTAAAAATATGCCACCGGCATATTTTCTTAACGCGTCGCGCCCACCCGGAGGGAGCCTTGTGTTTGTGCAAATTTCCAACCTTGGATTTACAAATGAGGTTTGTCAGTGGTCTGAGGAACTTTTTGGCAAAAGTTCCCCTCGAGCTCCCTTCAAAAACTTTTACAAGTTTTTGGTGGATAGTGCGAGTGGAGTGTTCCTGCCCCGAGCCTTTCTTTTTGTATAAAAAATCCGCAGTGTCTGCTTCGGTTTCCATCGCCGGGACGCGCATCGATCGCCCGCCGCCTCCGGCCGTACCGCCCCCATTGCGGGAATTTCACGCGGTCTGCGCCGTGTTCTGCGCCCCGTCGGGTTGCCCGCCGCCTCCGGCCGTACCGCCCCCGTTGCGGGAATTTCGCGTGGTCTGCATCGTGTTCTGCGCTCCGTCGGCTTCCCGCCGCCTCCGGCCGTACCGCCCCCCTTGCGGGAATTTCGCGTGGTTTGTGCCGTCTTTCCGCCGTTGCGAAGGAAGGACGGCCTGTTTTTTTTTCGATAAAATGTCGGAAGCTCTTGAAACCTTGCAGGATTTGTGATAAAATAGGAAAAAGAAACCTGCATGGATGGGAGAAGCAAGATGGAAGAGAAAAAGAACATTTTCGATCTGATGAACGATCCGAATTACCGCTGCGGTGCCCCCTCTGCGCCGCCGAAGCACGTCAAGGGGGAGGAGGCCTTGCGCCTTTGGAGCACCGTGATGCGGCCGATCTATGATCGGGAGGGAACGCTGGTAAAGAAGAAAAGCACCGTCACGCCCTCGCTGTCTCTTGCCATGGCCATTGAGGAGATCCTGAGCGATGAGGAGCATATCTACAACAAATTCGTGGATGAAAAGCCCAGCGACAAGGAGATCTACGAGGCGGCAGGCTTCAGCCGCTCCAAATGGGGCAGGATCCGAAGCGGCATGCTGCCCGACGTGGAGCGCGGCAACGTGTTTGCGCTGGCGCTGGCGCTCCGGCTGGACGAGGCACAAACCGAGAAGCTGCTCCATGCGGCAGGCTTCGCGCTCAACTATGAGCTGGATCTGGATTGTGCCGTGATGTATTTCATCCGCAACGAGGTCTACGACGTTGGCCGCGTTTGTCGGATCCTCAGCGAATTCTGCGACGTGAAGAACGGCTTGGATTGCTTCATGTTCCACCCGCGCTCCACTCCCGAGGAGCAGCACTGAGAGAAAAGGAGATCTGCCATGAGAGAACAAATGGAAGAGCTGCTGGATCGGGAGAAGCGGGAAGCCGTTGGCTATCTGAAGCGTCTCCTGCGCGAGAAGGTGCGGGAGGAGAACGTGGACGGTGCGGCGGTGGTGGAGCTTTGCCGCAGGATCCGCAGCTATCTGCCCGACGATTTTTTGGCGCGCTTTTATGAGATCGCAAACGAAAGCGACGATCGAGGTCTTGCCGACTTTCTTGCAAACGAGGTGGATCCCGAGGAGCATAGAGCCTATCTGGACGAGGTGATCCGCTTCGCCGTTCGCTCTCTGTCCACTCCTTTGATCCTTCCCCTTTCCAATCTGGTGGAATGGGCGTATAAGGGATCGGATCTTTCGGCCTATTCGGCCTATAT
>JAZRCQ010000115.1:0-2161 GCA_045659845.1 Eubacteriales bacterium | reverse complement strand
CCTCCTCCTTATCCTCCACCTGCAGCATCACGATCTTGGTGAGACCGTCCACAAGCAAGGCCACCTCAGAGCCGAACATTTTTTCGATCACCTTCAGATCGGTCTTCTCGGAGCAATCCTCCACCGTGTCGTGAAGCAGGGCCGCACAGATGGAATCGGTGTCCAGCTCCAGTCCCGAAACGATCTCCGCCACCGCAATGGGATGGGAGATATACGCCTCTCCGCTCACGCGGAACTGCCCCTCGTGAAGATCCCTTGCATACTCGAAGGCGCGGGTGATCTTCTCCATGTCGTATTTCTTTCCCGTTGCCCGAAGGATCTCAAGCAAACGGCTGATATCGGTGTGTACGCCCGATGCGCTCATATTGGTCCGCCTTTCTCCGCATCAGAGCAGAGGCGGCTTCTTCAGCTGACCTCTCAGCTTATGCAGAATGGATGATTTTTCCAGATTGGTTTTCGTGGAATAGAAAATGTCGAACAGGAAATAGTCGGGTGACGGCTCGTTCACCCCGCAGATCCGCAGCTCCTGCAGGATGCGGATGATAAACTTCAGCTTGATGTAATTAAACCGCTCTCCCTCGGGTGTGGCCACCGCCGAAAGCAGCCTTCGGATGGGAAAGCAGGTGTGCCCGTTGCGAAATTCCTTGCGAAGGAAGGTGTAGACCGCCGCCACGTCGTCTCTGGTGGGAAGCACCTGCTCCCATGCCTCATAGGAAGCCCCCGCCTTGATCTCGCAATAGCGCGCCATCTGCGCCTCAAATTCCCGCTCGGCCCGCTCGGAGGGGGCGGCATCCTGCACGATCATCTGCAGGGAGGTAACGTTCTGATATTCGTTGATGCTCAGCTGGAACATCACGTCCACCTCGCCCTCGGTCTCAAAGGGCAGATTGGCGCGGGACACGCCGAACCACACCGCATTGAGGATCACGCCGTCCTTTTCCAGCGTCAGTCGAAGGTGTTTTCCTCCCCCGATGGGAGAGATCCTGAGCACCTTGGCATCCCGCAGGATGAAGCAGGGCACGGGATTGGAGATGCCGAAGGGCTCGAAATAGTTGATCTCCTGCGCCAGCTTCATGGTGAGATCCTTCATCTCCACCTCGCAATCGGCATCCAGCGTAACGCAGAGCGGCTCGCCCTTCAGCTGCTCGCCTGCATTGGCGTTGATCCGACGTCGGAATTCCTCCACGTCGCGCCTGCGGATGCTCAGGCCCGCCGCCAGCTCGTGGCCTCCAAAGCGAACCAGCAGATCCTCGCAGGAGGCCAACGCCTCCACCAGATTGATCCCCTTCAGGCTTCTGCCCGAGCCCTTTCCAACGTCCTCGCCGGAGGGCACGCTTCCAACCGCGCCATCGTAGGAAATGAGGATGGAGGGGAGCCCATAGCGCTCGGTGATCCGCGAGGAAACGATTCCGATGATGCCCTGATGCCAGCTGTCGTCGTCCAGCACCAGCACGTTCTGCCGCTCCTCGGGAAGCATGGCCTCGATCTTTTCGTAGGCCGCCTCCGAGATCCGATTTTCCTCCACCTGCCGCTCGGTGTTCAGCGCACACAGCTGCTCGGCCAGCTCACGGGCTCTTGCCTCGTCATCGGCCAGCAGAAGCTCCACCGCAATGGAGGCACGGCTCACCCGTCCCGCCGCATTCATGCGGGGCGCGATCACGAAGCCAATGAACGTGGAGGTGTATTTTTTCTGATGCTTCTTGCTTTTTTCTTTTCCCGCGCTTGCGGCCTCCGAAAGCGCCCGAATGCCGAGACGGCAATCCGTTTCCATGCGATTGAGGCCGAGGGAAATGATCAGTCGGTTCTCATCCGCCACCTGCATCACGTCTGCAATGGTGCCAACAGCCACCAGATCGGCATAGCGCAGGCAAACCTCCCGCACGCCGTCGATCTCGGCTCTTCCCTCCTCGCGGCATTTTCTGATCTCCAGGGCGCAAACCACCTTGAAGATCACGCCAACGCCGGCCAGCTCCTTGAAGGGATAGGCATCGTCGGCTCTATGGGGATTCACCACCGCGCAGGCAACGGGCAGCTCGGGGCGGCATTCATGATGATCGGTGATCACCATATCGATGCCCAGCGACCGCGCATATTCGGTTTCCGCATTCGCCGTGATGCCCGTGTCCACCGTCACGATCAGGGAAACGCCCCGCTCCTTGAG
>JAZRCQ010000114.1:0-2165 GCA_045659845.1 Eubacteriales bacterium | reverse complement strand
CGTAGTCTTTCCGCAGCCGGAGGGGCCGAGAATCGAAACGAACTCGTTTTCCCGAAAGTCGATGGAAACACCGTCCAGCGCATGAACGGCATTATCGCCCGACAGATAGGTTTTTTGGATGTTTTTCAGCGAAAGCATGGATTTCCTCCGATCAGAATAATGGTCTGTATTTATTTTACACCTGATTTATGAAGTCAATGTGAAGGTTTGAAGGTGATTTGCGATTATTTTTCAAACTGGCTGTTGTAGAGCTCCCAATAGAAGCCTTTTTGCGCCAGCAGGGACTGATGGTTGCCCTGCTCCACGATATTGCCGTTTCGCATTACGAGGATGGTGTCGGCCGATTCGATGGTGGAGAGGCGATGCGCCACAAGGAAGGAGGTGCGTCCCCGCATCAGCTCGGCAAAGGCGTTCTGGATCTTCAGCGCCATGCGGGTGGCGATGGAGGAGGTGGCCTCATCCAAAATCAGCATGGGGGGCGGTGCCAGCATCAGGCGGGCGATGCAGAGCAGCTGCTTCTGCCCTTGAGAAAGGGAGCCTCCGCCCTCGCCCAGCACCGTGTCGTAGCCCTTGGGCAGGCGACGGATGAAGGAATGGGCATGGGAGGCCTTGGCGGCTGCGATCATCTCCTCCTCCGAGGCGTCCGGCTTTGCCATGCAGATGTTTTCGCGGATGGTTCCGGCGCGAAGCCAAGTGTCCTGCAGGACCATTCCCCAGGCGCCGCGCAGACTGTGATGGGTGATCTGTCGGACGTCGGTGCCGCTCACGGCGATGGAGCCGTCGCAAACGTCGTAGAACCGCATGAGCAGATTGATCAGCGTGGTCTTTCCGCATCCCGTGGGGCCAACGATGGCCACCCGTTCTCCCGAGCGAACAACAAGATCCAGATGGCGGATCAGCTCGCGGTCGGGGGTGTAGGAGAAGGAAACGTCGGTGAGGGCAACGGTGCCGTCGGCCTGCTCCAGCACGCGGGCGTCGGGGGCGTCGGCGGGAATCGGCTCCTCATCCAGCAATTCAAAGAGACGGGCGGCGCAGGCAATGGCATTCTGCAGCTCCGCGAACACGCCGGAGATCTCGTTGAAGGGCTTAGTGTACTGATTGGCGTAGGAAAGGAAGCCCGTGAGGCGGCCAACGGTGAAGGAGGCCACGCCGCCAACGGGGATGCAGAGCAGAGCGCCCGTGAGCGCCACTCCCGCATACACCAGATTGTTCACAAAGCGAGTGCAGGGGTTGGTGAGAGAGGAAAAGAAGGTGGCCTTCAGGGAGCAGGCCTCCAATCGACCGTTGATCTCATTGAACTGCTCAATGGCCTCGTCCTCGCGGCCGAAGGCAAGCACCAGCTTGTGGTTGGAAACGTATTCGTCGATCATAGCCGTTTGCTCCGCGCGCGTCTCGGATTGACGGCGGAACATGGCATAGGTACGGTTGGCAATAAAGGATGCTACAAAGAGGGAAAGCGGCGTGATGAAGATCACCACCAGCGCAATGGAGGGCTTGATGGTGAGCATGATCACGAGCGTGCCGAGGATGGTCAGCACGCCGGAGAAAAACTGATTGAAGCCCATGAGCAGGCCGTCGGTAAACTGATCCACGTCCGACATCATGCGGCTTACGATCTCGCCCGACGAATGGGAATCGAGATAGGAGATGGGAAGCCTTTGCAGCTTGTCGAAGGCCTCGCGGCGCAGACGGTAGACCATGGCGTAGGTGATGCGGTTGTTCAGCACGTCCATCAGCCATTGCGCCAGCGCCGAGACAAGCGTGCAAAGCGCGATGAGCAGAGCGATCCTGCTAACTCCCTCCCGATCCACGTTTCCGACGCCGATCATCAGATCGATTGCGTTGCCGATGAGAAGCGGCACGGCGAGAGTGAGCAGGGAGCTGATGGCGGCGCAGAGCAGGGAAAGGAGAGCAAGCCCCTTTCGGGAGCGCAGAAGGGGAAGGATGCGCTTCACCGTTTTTTTATCGAAGGAAAATTTTTTGCGGCTCATGCCTCGTCCCCTCCCTTCCGAAACTGAGATTCATGGATCTCGCGGTAGACCTCGCAGGAGGCAAGAAGCTCCTCGTGGGTACCGATGCCGGCCATCTCACCGTCCTCCAACACAAGGATGCGGTCGGCATGGCGGATGGCGGCGGTTCTTTGGGAAATGATGAACACGGTGGGG
>JAZRCQ010000113.1:0-7697 GCA_045659845.1 Eubacteriales bacterium | reverse complement strand
CTTATCGGGATCGTAGCCCAATGCGGTGATATAGTTGGTGAGAGCATCCAGCCAAACGTAGACCACGTGCTTATCGTCGAAGTCCACGGGAATTCCCCACTTGAAGGAGGTTCTGGACACGCAAAGATCCTGCAGACCGGCCTTGAGGAAGTTGTTCACCATCTCCTTCTTTCTCAGCTCGGGCTGAATGAAGGAGGGGTTCTCCTCAATGTGCTTCATCAGGCGGTCGGCATACTTGCTCATCTTGAAGAAGTAGGCCTCCTCCTTCGCCTGCGCCAGCTGTCTGCCGCAGTCAGGGCACTTTTCGTCCACGGCCTGCGTTGCCGTGAAGAAAGATTCGCAGGGCGTGCAGTACCAGCCCTCGTATTCGCTCTTATAGATATCGCCCTGCTCATAGAACTTGCGGAAGATCTTTTGCACGGCCTCCACGTGATTATCATCGGTGGTGCGGATGAAATAATCGTGGGAGCTGTTCATGCCGTTCCAAATGCCGCGGATCTCGCCCGCAACACCGTCCACGTAATCCTTGGGCGTGATCCCCTGCTCGTTTGCAAGGTTCTCGATCTTCTGACCGTGCTCGTCCGTGCCCGTGCAGAAGAACACGTCCTTACCGCAGGCGCGCTGGTAGCGTGCAACGGCGTCGCTCATAATGATCTCATACGTATTGCCGAAATGGGGCTTTCGGGATGCATAGGCAATGGCCGTTGTGAGATAGTACTTTTCTTTCATGATATCGTTTCCTCCGATCGGATGGTTTTTTCATTCAGCTTCCGGCAAAGGCGGAAGTAGGCGATCAGCATGCGGGGCAGTGTGTCTGCCAGCAGCAGGATGCCGACCGTGAGCAGCGACAGAAGCAGCCGCAGGGCAAAAACGGCAAAATAGGAAATTGCCAGAGAGCGTGCATAAGGCTGCATGAGGCCAAAGCTCCTCGGATCGCATTGGATCCGATAGAGCGACAAAAAGCCGCGCAGCATGAGAAACAGCCAGACAAGGGTGAACACCGCGGAAAAAGCTCCTGCCACCACGTTGCCCCAAGCGCGGCCGCCCGAAAGCTCCGAAAAGAGCCATTGCACGATGCTCCACACCGCAAAGACCGGCGCCCATCGCCAGAACACGCTCCAAGAGGCCCGCAGAGCCACGGCATACGCCCGCCCTGAGGAGAACCCGTGGAACACGTCGGCCAAAACGGGAGCCTCTCCCGCTTCCATCTCGCTTGCCAGATAAACCACGCCCCACCAGAGCGGAAGCGTGAAAAACAAAGTGAGCAAGCCGTAGACAGCTTGGGAGATGGGCAGAACAAGCTCGCCCAATGAGGGATACAGCACACCGCTCAGCACCGTGTCCAACGAGAGATACAGCATCAAGGGCGTACAGCACACCATGATCGCAAAAATCAGCGTGACACGGTTTGCGTGAGCGCCGAGGATCTCACCGCACTCGCGGTGCAGCATGGCGCGATGAAAGCCGCCAAGGCTTTTTTGCTTCATGCTTCTGCCCCCTTCCTGCCCTTTCAAATCTTGATCTCTTATAATTATAGCAAATTTGTTTCGGTTTTACAAGAGGCATTTTACATTTTTTCTTTTTTTTTGCAAATACTTTTCTCAATGTCCTCAGAAAGGAGGAAATTCCTTGAAAAAAGCACATCCGACACCGCCCGAGGCGGAGGATCTTCTGAAGCACCTTGCCCGACAAATGCGCTTCGCCGACCACCGTTCCCCCATTCGCCTTTTTCGGGATACCGCCACCGACACCGGTGCCTATCGGATCTGGAGCGGTGCTTTGATCCATCTGCGCCGCTTTCGTGCAGTCTCCCTTGCTCTCAAATGGCTCGCCCGTTTTTTTGCGCTTCTGGAAACCGGCACGCTCCTGCTTTTGGCGATCGCCGTTTTTTTCGTGCTGCTCCCCCTTTTTCTACTTTCGCTCGGCGCTTTTTTATTGGCGGCCCGATTTCGCGCCCGCGCCGACCTTGCCCGCTTCACCGTACTGCCGCCGAGACTGCATATTCACGTTTTTTTCTCGGTTGGGCAATTTGGCTTGGCACAAGCGCGGCAGATCTCCCTGCAGCCCGACCGCGTGGCTCTGGTGCTGAAGGCGGACACCTCCCTGCCCCGTCCCCCGCTCTTTCTCAACGTGTATCCTCTCGGCGAGCGTCTCTTCCTGATCCGACGGCATTTTTATCCGCTCCTGTTTGATCGGTTCCTTCAAAACGCCGAAACCGTTTTGGTGTTTTAAACCACGGGGATGCCGTAGCTTCTGCCATAGTCGGCGGCGTAGGATCCCTTTGGGCATCGAAGCCGCAACGTGCCGCTGCAGCCATCGAAGGCGCCGTAGCCGATCGCAACAACCGATGCGGGAAGCGTCACCTCGGCGAGCCGATAGCATCCCGAAAAGGCAAACCATCCGATCTCCTGCACTCCCTGCGGCAGGATCACGGCCTCGGCCTTGCACGATCGAAAGGCGCCCTCTCCGATCCAAAGAACGGGGAGTCCCTCTATTTTCTCGGGCACGTCGATCACCGCCGCCTCTCCCATGTAGCCCGTGATCTCCACGCCGCCGTTTCGGATGCGGTGCAAAAAAGCAGAGGGTGCCGCCGTTGTTTCCTCGGAGGCCTCGGTTTTCAAGGACTCCGAAGGCTTCTTCAGCGCGGCCACGGCATCCTCCAGCGCCTGCACCCGATCCTCCAGCGCGGCGACCTGTCGCTTCAGCAGCTCCGTCTCATCGGTCGGTCGCTCGGCGGTTGGCGAAGGGGCTGTCATCTCCTCCGCGCCCCCCTTGGCCGAGCATCCCCCCAGTATCAGCGCGGCCGCCAGAGAAGCCGCTAAAAATCCTGCTTTTTTCATCTTTTCGTCTCCTTTTCATTTGTAATGGAATTTCACGATCATTGTAGCACATTTTGAATGTCGAATCCCATAAAATGGTGCAAAATCTATTGACAAATAATTTTTCATTCGCTATAATTTACTCAAGAAAGCAAAATTCAATGAAAAGGAGTACAAACCATGTTCAACTACTGTCCCGACTGCGGAACCAAAAACGAAGGCTGGAACTTTTGCCCCACCTGCGGACGCGCTCTGAGCCAGGCCGCTCCCAAGACCTCCAAAAAAGCAACCGACAACAAGGAGCTTGACAGCATTCTCTCCATGATCAAGAAATTCGAGGCCGAGCTGGAGGACGCCGAAAACGATGAGGCCACCCTGCTCTCCATGCCCGCCTCCGAGCATTCCAATCCCAACTACAAAAAGGCTTGGAAGGCCAATCAGGACAGAAAGGCCGACATTCTTCTGACTCTGAAGATGCTCAACGACCGCAAGAACGCGCTCTGAGCCTTCTCCAACAGATCAAAACGGCCGAAGGCAAAGGGAAAATGTGCTTTTAGAGCCTTGCTCTAAAGGATGGTTTTCAAAAACACGGCACATCTCAAGCAAGATGTGCCGTGTTCTTTTATTTAACCGTTTTCGATTTCAACACCTTGTATGGAGTTGTGCCCGTAAACAAACGGTAGACCTTGATAAAATACGATATGCTGTTATATCCGCAGGCGATCGCGGCTTCACTGACCGAACATCCTTTTAAGAAAAGCAGCTGCTCGGCTTTGTTGATTCTCGTTCGGTTCAGATAATTCTTAAACGTCATACCCGTCACCCTTTTGAAGCTTTTCGAGAAGTGACTGTAGCTCATTCCATAGCTTTTGGCGAGTTCTTTTTCGTTGATATCCTCGGCAAACCGTTCCTGAACGTAGTTCATCACCGAATAGATCAGATATGAGGTCTGGTTGCTTCCCAGCGGCTCGCTTGGAGTGCCATGCCTGAGTATGGCCAGCAAAAGCTCCATTACCTTCAGTTTGATAGCCACCTCGGAGGCATACCTTTCTTGAGTGAATTCACTCACAAGAGTATCCAGCACGCGCTTTATCTCGCTTTCCTTCAGTTCTTCCTTATTCCAAAAGCACTTATTCTCCCGACGGTTGAGTGCAAAGCGCATTGCGTATTCTGCCCCCGCCTCAGGCCGTGCAAGATCCAAAAAAAACGTTGGCGGTATTTTTATGACATAATAGCTATTCTGCGCGCCCTCGCCTGTTACAACGTGATGGATCGTACCCGAGCAAAAAAGGATCAGATCCCCTTCGCCGATCTCATAGCAGGCATCGTCTAAGGTTACTGTATATCTCCCTTCCTTAACATAAAGAAGCTCGATGGCTTTATGTATGTGCGCGCTGCATGCAATGGTGTTATTTGAATTTTTCTGCACAAAGAATTCTATTTCCTGCCCTGCCGCCTGCGGTTCCTCGATCCTGATATCGCTTGCCTTCACCACAACCTCCAAGAACAAATTTGTTATATTTTTCGACAATTTTATTATAGCATTTATTTGGCTGTTTGTCTATAATAAAATTAAAGTTTTTGCTTAAAAAGCAAACAATTTTAAAATTGGAGGTAATCATCGCAATGGACAGGATAGTAAAGGTGGGCATTATCGGCTGCGGAGGCATTGCAAACGGCAAGCATATGCCGTCGCTTTCTAAATTGCCTAACGTAAAAATGGTAGCGTTTTGTGATATTATTCCCGAGCGCGCAGAAAAAGCCAAGGAGCAGTACGGCACTCCGGATGCTATGGTCTACACAGACTATAAAAAGCTTTTGGAGGACAAAGAGATCGAGGTTGTTCACGTGCTTACCCCCAACCGCGAGCACGCGGATATCACGGTGGATGCCCTTTACGCCGGCAAGCACGTTATGTGCGAGAAGCCCATGGCCAAGACGGCAGCAGATGCAAGAAGAATGGCGGAAGCGGCAAAGGCCACGGGAAAGAAGCTGACGATTGGATACCAGCACAGACAGAAGCCCGAAAGCATTTATGCAAAGCAATACATTGATTCCGGTGCGCTTGGAGAAATCTATTATGCAAACTGTCTTGCCATCCGCCGCAGAGGAACTCCTAACTGGGGCGTATTTCTGGATGAGGAAGCACAGGGAGGCGGTCCTATCATTGATATTGCTACCCACAGTCTTGATTTGACTCTCTACCTTATGAACAATTACGAGCCGGAAATGGTTGTTGGACAGACTCACAAGAAGCTCGAGCATCCCGAAGCAGGAAATATCTGGGGCGACAATGGCGTTAGCACCACTCCTCTTGAAGAGTCGGCATGCGCGTTTATCCGCATGAAGAATGGTGCCACCATTATGCTTGAAACCAGCTGGGCGCTCAACACCTGCGAGCCGATCCAAGAGGGCAGCTGCGTGCTTTGCGGAAGTCGCGAAGGACTTCAAATCAAGAATAACGTCCTTAAGGTAAATAAGATCGAGTTCGACCGTCAGACCGAAACCACCGTAAACACCAAGGCAGGCGGAGTAGCGTTTTACAGCGGTGCATCGGGCGCGCCTCAGGAGGTGGAAGCGGCAAACTGGATCAAGGCTATCGTAGAGGATACCGATCCCGTTGTTCTGCCCCAGCAGGCTCTTGTGGTTTCTGAGATTCTTGAGGCTATATATGAATCGTCCAAGACGGGAAAGCCGGTGTATTTCAAATGAAAACAGCAGTATTCGGAGTGTGGCACGTCCATGCCTCGGGCTATACCAAGACCGCTATGGAGCTTGGAGAAGTAGTCGGATTTTATGAAAAAGACGATGCCCTCGCGGAAAGCTTTGCGAGCAAATTCAACATTCCCCGTTTCAGCACCCCCGACGAGCTTCTCAAAAGTGATGCAGAAGGTGTTATCGTTTGTTCCGCTTCATCTGATCATACGGACGATATCATAAAGATCGCAAAAGCGGGCAAGCATATCTTCACCGAAAAGGTGCTTGCGTTGACGGATGCCGACTGCGACAGAATAGAAGCCGCCGTAAATGAAAGCGGCGTTAACTTCGTGATCTCGCTTTTTCAAAAATATCTCGGCTCGCGCATGGCAGTGAAGGAAGCAGCGTCAAGCGGAGAGCTTGGAAAGCTGAACTATATGCGCTTTCGGAATTGCCATTCCGGAAGCACTAAGGATTGGCTGCCAAAGCACTTCTATAATGAAAAGGAATGCGGAGGCGGGGCGATGATAGACCTCGGCGCGCACGGAATGTATTTGACTGAATGGATACTCGGTATGCCCGTGAAGGCAAGCTCGGCGTTCACGGTGAGCTGCGAAATCGATTCGGTAAAGGAAAAGAACTCGGACAGAGTGGAGGACAATGCCGTTACCGTTATGAGCTTTGAAAACGGTGCGATCGCGGTAAATGAAACGGGCTTTGTTTCCAATTATTCTCCGGTTACGCTTGAAGTATTTGGAGAGGACGGCTATGTCCGCATGATTGGAAACCGCGTTGTAAAGTGTACCAAAGCGACCAACGGTGTTGAGGTCGAGCTTGCGGTAGGCTCCGATAGCCCCTCGCCGCTTGTGCAGTTCCTGACAGGCAATCTCCTTGACGGCTGCGGAATGAAGGAAGCGAAGGCGCTTACCCATATGATGACATTGGCATATGCTAAATCCTGATAACTAAAATAGCATTTGTGCCTGCAAGGGCAGTGCTTGCAAAGAAAAGGGACAGAGAGTGCAAAAGCACTTTCTGTCCTTTTCTATCGATCGGGGCCACATTTATTAATTTTTAAAAGCTGTCCTTTAGAGCGCAGACCTTTTGCGAAGGACTTTTTTCCCGGCAGACCATCAGGGGCTCTGAACCTGAATTTGCGCCCTTCCTGCAAATTCCCCACCTCGGTTTTGGCGCAAACTCTGCATTTTGCAGGCAAAATGCGAAGGGTCTCCCTCGTTTGTTTATCAAAAATAGGCAGGGGGATGCTTGGCATCCCCTTCCTATTTTGTGGTACCCTTTCAAAATCGATCCGCAGAGCAAGTTTTTTCGAAATCGATCCGTGGTTTTCGGTCGGTGGATAGACTTATCCCTCGGCGATGATGGGAACTGCACGCGACCGCTATCTTCCGAGGTGCTACTCCATGCGCGCAAACGAGCTATGTACGTTATTGGAGATATTAAGATTTCTTGTTAAATATTCTTTCAAACAATCTCATAAGTGCAGATTCATACTTCTTCTCGAAATGCTTGAATATGAAATGGCAAATGATTTGTATGACGATAGCAATTATGAAATATCCGCCAATCGTTGCGGCATAATATTGCCACGGGAAAGAATTTAATAAACCGATTATAAGGAAAAGGGCGGGAATTGCGAGAATTTCTATCAAGTTCCAGACCACATAAACGATTGTAAAAATAACCCCTAAAAATTTCAAAAAGACTTTCATTTGTTTTCCTTTGCTGTGTTGATAGAAGCAATCAACATTCTGCAGATAGAACCGCAATCGTGCAGAATATTTTTCGCAATCTCTTCCGAAATGATATTTGCTTTTTGTGCAATCTCGTTCCAATACTCTGTTTCATAACATTCTTTGATAGATATCTGCAATTTAGCAACGAAATCCGCTTTGCTGTGAACATACTTTGCCTCTCTGATGTTGGCACCGATACTTGTACCGCTTCGTTCAAGCTGATTGGATAAAGAATAATGACCTTTAATGCCGTCTGTCAAATTCAAAATTTTAACTGCAAATTCGGTTGACATATCTGCAAGTTTGTTTTCTGCCATCGTTATCACCTCTTTCGCTTATTATATCACAAAATCTCAATTTAGTCAATGAAATCGTGCGCAGTTGCTTTGCAACTGATTGCACGATGAAATCCGAGCAAGCTCGGATG
>JAZRCQ010000112.1:0-3301 GCA_045659845.1 Eubacteriales bacterium | reverse complement strand
TGGAAAGCCGTTGGCTTTCGTGATATGCTTGCTATCGCAAGCGTGATATGCGCACTTTGTGCGCGTGGAACGCCATCGCCTTACGTCGCGCAAGCGACATATCACGCACCGACAGGTGCATATCACGAACGCGAAGCGTTCTATATCACGCGCCGTAAGGCGTTATATCACGTCGCTTTGTCTGACCGTGTCAGACAAACGACACTTTCAACGTGCCCCGTTCTCGGGAACAGATCAACCGGCGTGACCTTGCCGATCTGATAGCCCAATCTTGCAAACACCGCGCAGTCTCTTGCAAGCGTATCGGGATTGCAGGAAACGTAGACCACTCTGCGGATGCCATGCGATGCGATCCCCTCGATCAGCTTCCTTGTGGTTCCCTTTCTCGGCGGGTCGATCACAACCACCGCCTCGGAAAGGCTGCCTCTTGCCTCGGCCGCTCGCTTGAGGAGTCCTTGCGGATCCGACGCGTCGCCGCAGAAGAAGGATGCATTTTCAATGCCGTTGCGCTTGGCGTTTTCCTCGGCATTTTTGGCCGCCGCCTCCACGATCTCCATGCCAAGCACCTCGCCCGCCTCCTTCGCCATGGAAAGACCGATGCTGCCGATCCCGCAATAAAGATCCAGCAAAAGCTCCTTGCCCGTGAGTTCGGCGCGCTCCTTGGCCAGTCCGTAGAGCAGCTCGCAGGCATCGTGGTTCACCTGATAGAAGGAGGCGGGAGAGATGCGGAAGGTCAATCCGCAAAGCACGTCCTCGATCCATTCCCTGCCTGCAAGCAGACGGTATTTCCTGCCAAGAACCACGTTTGTGTTCTGATCGTTCACATTCACCCAGAAAGAACAGATCTGCGGAAAGCGCTCTTCGATCTCGCGGATCAGAAGCTCCTCCGCAGGCAAGCGGCCGGATCTCAGCACCAGGCAAAGCATGATCTCGCCCGTTTTCACGCCGATCCGAAGATAGATATGCCGCAAAAGGCCCTTCCCCGACGCTTCGTCGTAGGGCTCGATGCCGTGCTTTTCGGCAAAATCACACAGATAGGACACGATCTCTCCGAAAACGGCAGGCTGAAGGCGGCAGGAATTGGCAGGCACGATCCGATGGCTGGAGTTGGCATAGAAGCCCGCCACCACGCGCCCGTCCTTCCCTCTTTGCACGGGATACTGCGCCTTATTCCGATATTCCGCCACGGCATCTGCATGCCGCACGGGCTCCACCTCCACGCCTGCCAGCCCTGCCTTGCGGAAGGCGGTCTGCACGTAGCCGCGCTTCAGCTCCAGCTCATGCGCATAGGAAACGTGGCGGTAGGCACATCCGCCGCATCCCATGGAAGCGGTGCAAAGATCCTCCTCGGTCCGATAGGGCGACGAAGCCAGCACCCGCTCGGGGCGAGCCACCAGATAGCCCTTGGTGATCTTGATCACCCTTGCCTCCAGCTCATCCCCCGTGACGCCGCCGCGCACGAACACGGTGAGTCCCGAGAGGTCTCCCGCCTCCTCCAGATGCCCCACGCCGCAGCCCAGATTGTTGATATCCGTGATCCTCACGCGGATCAGATCATTCTTTTGCATCAGACATAATACTCCATTTGATTTTCCAGACACAGGCAGGCAAGCTTGCCTCCCCCCTCCGCGCCGCAATGCAGGAAGATGCTGCCCTCGCCGCGCTCGATCCTTCCGCTTTCCGTTGGAACGTGCCCAACCACCAGCGTCACGCCGGGCACCGTTGCCGCGTTGCGATCGGGCGAATCGGTGAAGAATGCCTCGGGCTCGTAGTCATAAAAATCACTGCCCTCATGATAGTCGGAAATGCCTGCGTGAGCCAGAAGATAGCGCCGTCCCTTCACCGTGAGCTCCTCGAAGGACAGCATATCCTCCAGATACTCCAGAACGCCCTCTCTCTGCTCCTCATCCAAAGCGCGGAAGGCCCGCAGGGTGGGCTCTCCGCCCTCCTGCATCCAAGCGGCCATCTGAGACAGCTTGGCAGGATCGGGCTGATAGCCTCCCTTGAGCATTTTATCCACCTCGGAAAGCACCCGAAGTGCCTGAAAATCATGCTCGCCCACAATGGGATACACGTTCACCCGCACGCTCAGATCGGCGATCAGCTCCATGCTTCCCTCGCCGAAATCAACGATGTCTCCCAGCAGATACATCTCATCCGACTCACGAAAGCGGATCAGGCTCAGCAGATCCTGAAATTTCTGATATTCACCGTGAATATTTGCAACAACGTAGGTCATATTGATAGCCTCTCTTTCTCAGATCACCCGAATCGGGTTGGAATCGGTTATTTCAATTTCAACGCTCGGAATGATCTCCCGAACCATCGCGCACAACGTCTCGCAAACGGGGTTTTCCGTATGGAAATGCCCTGCCGCCACAAGATTCATTCCTCTCTCCGGGCCATCCGTGAGGAGATGGTGCCCCAGCTCGCCCGTAAGATAGGTGTCGGCACCCGCGCACTCCGCCGCCTGCACGTCGGAGGATCCGCTGCCCCCCAGAATAGCCACGCGCTCCACAAGGCGGCCGGCATCGCTCACCTGCACGAAGGGCGCGCCGGTGGCCTGCTTCACGCGAAGCGCGAAGGCCTCCAGCGTGATCGGCTCGGAAAGCCTTCCGATCCTGCCTATGGTCTCCTCTCCATTGCCGAAGGGCACAGCATCGGCAACGCCCAGCGCGGCCGCCAGCGTGTCGTTCACGCCGCCGCAAACGGCGTCCAGACGCGTGTGGAAGCTCATGGCCGTGATCCCCGCGCCCAGCAGATCGATCACCTTTTTGGCAACGGGAATTTCCGTGGTGATCGCCTTCAGGGGACGGAACACCAGCGGATGATGGGAGATCACAACGTCAAAGCCGCCCTCCACCGCCTTTCTCACCACTTCGGCGGTGATATCCAGCGCGATCAGAACGCGCTTCACCTCACGGCTCGGATCTCCCGACACCATCAAGCCGTCGTTATCCCACTCGCAGGACAATCGGCGCGGGATCCGCGCCTCCAGGCTTGCATACAGCTCCTTGATCGTCATATTGCATCCTCCTCATCATTCATCTGTTTCGCCCTGAGCGCACGAAGAATTCGCTCTTCCTCGAGGGTATCCTGCCCGCCCGTTCGTTTTCCCTCGCAGATCCGCTCCAGCACGGCGATCCGTCGGTTCAGATACTCTCGCCACAGCGGCGAGGTTCCCAGCATCTCAAATCCGCCAACCAGCAGCTCCGCCTCGGAATAGGCCTTGTGCGGTGCGCCGAATTGCGCGTGTATCGTTCTGTAAAATTGTTGCCCTTCCCTTGTGAGTGCCTCGTGA
>JAZRCQ010000111.1:0-3257 GCA_045659845.1 Eubacteriales bacterium | reverse complement strand
CCTCTACACCGTTCGCACCTCTCGCGGAGACGAGCTTTTGCCTGCGGTGGAGCCCTTCGTGATAAAGGTGGATGCAGATGATGCCATCTACGTTCGCCCCATCCCCGGACTGCTGGACGGAGGCGCAGGGCAGGTATGATGCGATTCGATATTATGACGCTTTTTCCCGAGCTGGTCACCACCGTTCTGGGGGAGAGCGTGATCGGAAGGGCACAGAAAAACGGTGCGATCACCGTTCATGCCCATAATATCCGTGATTATTCCGAGGATAAGCACCGCCGCGTGGACGATACGCCCTACGGTGGCGGCAAGGGAATGCTGATGATGGCGCCTCCGATCTATCGGTGCTATGAGGATATTCTTCGCCAACAGGAGGCGGAGGGCTTGGAGGACGTGCGCCGCCACGTGATCTATCTTTCACCCGCCGGAAGGGTGCTGGATCAGAAAAAAGCCGAGGAGCTGGCCGCGACCTACAACAATCTGATCCTGCTTTGCGGGCACTACGAGGGCGTGGATCGCAGGATCGTGGAGGAGATCGTGGATGAGGAGATCTCCATCGGCAACTTCGTGCTCACGGGCGGAGAGATCCCCGCTTGTATTCTGACGGATGCCGTGGCGCGACTGGTTCCGGGCGTGCTTTCGGATGCGGAATGTCACGAAAAGGAAAGCATCTCCTCGGGGATGCTGGAATATCCGCAATACACCCGTCCCTACGATTTTAGGGGCAGATTGGTGCCCGACGTGCTTTTGTCGGGGCATCACGAAAATATCGACCGCTGGCGCACGGAGCAGGCGAGGGCGCTCACCGAGGCGCAACGCCCCGATCTGCTGGAGCAGGAATAAACATATCGAAAGATCCCTTACATCTTCCTTTCTCGGGAGATGAGGGGATCTTTTTTGTTGGAGGCGAGCGTGTGATCGTTAAATTGCTTCAGAACGCGGCCGACGCGCTCTTTCGGGGAGCAAGGCACAGTCGGTTGCTTGGCGCCATTGCGGCAAAAGAGGAGAAGCCGCCGAGCCTCAAGCGATCGGGGCGATTGTTTCGATGGCGTCAGCGGCTGCTTCGATGGCAGGAGGAGTCCCTTTTGAGAACGATGCTTCTGCAATCGGTGCAGCGGTGTGGCGCAGTGAGGACCCACGATCTCGGATTGCTGATGGCAACGTCGACGATTTCCGCGGTGATCGTTCGTCTTATGAAGGGAGAACGGGGAGATCTCCTCCTGCCAATGGCCTTGCTGGCAGGGGCACTGCCGCTTTTGCTTTCGGCGGAGGCTCTGCAGACGGAGGCTCGCAAAAGCCTTTTCCTGCGGCGTTTTTTCGCAGAAGCAGAGCCTGCACCGTCTGCAACGCGAGGCGCCTCCATGAGAGGGCTTTTGTTCGGGGCGGGATTGGTGCTGGGAGGACTTTCGGCTTGGATCCCTCTTTCATGGATCACGTTGCTCTGTCTGCTTCCGTTGGGACTTCGTTTGCAGGCCCTTGCACCGGATGCTATGCAGGCGCTCACGGCCTTTGCCTTGCCCTTTCTGCATTTGGCGGAGCATCCAACGGCCTTGCTGGTTGCCGTTTTGCTCCTGCAGATGCCATCCCTGCTTTGGAAGTCGGCAGTGGGGCGCCGTCAGCTTCGGTTTTGCTCCTGCGATCTGTTGGCCGTTGGTCTGTCGCTTCTGTGGCTCATGGGAGGAACGGAGGGGATGGTGAAAAGCTTCCTGCTGATCTCTGCATGGTTTTCGGTGCGCCTGCTTTTTGGGGAACGGCATCGAAGGCGGCGCTTTTTCGGCGCATTGGGTATGGGGGGCGCCGCCGCGTCGATGGTGGGCATTTTGCAATACCTCCTTGGGAAAGCCCCTGTTGGCTGGGTGGATATGGAACGATTCGGCGATCTTGGCGGCCGTGCCTGCGGTTTTTTTGATAATCCGAACGTGTTTGCCGTGTTTTTGCTGTTATCTCTGCCGATGCTTCTGCCGTCGGCTTTGAGCGGCAGAACCACTCTTGAACGGATGGGAGGCCGAGGTCTGCTTGCCGTGGGGAGTCTTTGCGTTCTGCTGACGTGGTCGAGGGGCGCGTGGCTGGGATGGATGCTGGCGGCCGTGACGGCTTTGCTTTGCTACAGTCGCGCAGGGGCGGCGGTTTTGTTTGGCGCTCTTTTGCCGGCAGGCGCACTGCTGGCAAGAGCCCCCGAGGCGATCCGCAGCAGATTGTTCTCCATTGTTCAGCTGGGGGAGTCTTCGATCCGCTACCGATTGCAAACGTGGCACGGCGTTGCCCGTATGCTGGCCGAACAGCCCTTTGGAATCGGCTGTGGGGACGGGGTGTTTCATCGGGAATATCCGAAATATGCCGTTTCGGGAACCGAGACGGTGATGCACGCGCATTCGCTTTGGCTGCAGCTGGGAGTTGAGATCGGTATCACGGGAGTGCTTCTGTTTGCCGCGCTGATCGTTTGCCTGCTCAGACGAGCGGTGCGCGCCCTGCAAGACTGCGGCGTGGGAGAGGCAAGAGGCGAGGTTGTGGCACTCCTGGCGGCCTCGGTCGGTCTGCTGACGATGGGGCTTTTCGACAGCTTGTGGTATCAGACCTCCTTGTTTTGGGGATTATGGGCGGTTCCCGCCCTGCTATGCAATGCCACGGAGGAGGAAGCCTTGCATGAAAATGAAAAGAAAAATGAGCGCTTTGGATTGGACGATCCTTTTGGCGTTGCTTTTGATACTGCTGATGGGGGCGTGGATGCTTTTCCGCTGGAAAGATCAGAAGGCGGACACCGAGATGTGGGATAGCGTTCTGCAGATCAACGAGGTGCCCGTGCGGGATCTGGAGCTTTACGGCGGCGTGCCGTTTGCCGTTGGCGACGGTGTGCGGAATGAAAACGGAACGGTGCTTCTGGGGCGGGTTGTCTCCGTGGAGCAACGGCCGCTTGAGACGTGGGTGCTGCGGGATGGAAGGCTTTTGCGGGAGATCTCCTCGGAGAAGGTCAATCTGCTGGTGGGGATGCGCTCCGAGGGACGGCTTCGGGCAGGCGCGGGCGTGCGGATCGGAAGCATCCGTCTGGCGGCGGGCATGAGCGGCTATTTCCGCATCGGTCGTTTTTCCGCGTCGGCCACCGTGCTGTCTCTGCAGGAGGCGGCATGAAAAGATGGAATCGGGTGGATGCCTGCATTCTGCTGATCCTGCTGGTCTCGGTGGCGGGAATGCTGTGGCAGAGAACCGAGGAGCCCGCAGAGGAGCGCTTTTTGGTGACGGCGGAATGGAGCGGCGCGCCT
>JAZRCQ010000110.1:0-2954 GCA_045659845.1 Eubacteriales bacterium | reverse complement strand
GAGAGCCGAGAGTCGACCGCGGGATTACTCGCGGAGGATGTACGGGGTGAGCACCGCACGCTGTTTGAAAAAGCGGATAAGAGTGCCGTGCTCAAGCTTTATCTTGATAGGCGCGAGATATCAGCAGAGCTTGAGGGATATATGCGCGAGCTTGTATCTCTTACGGATAAGCTGACTCTCGTCGTGGCGGACCAGGATGCCTCCTCGGATTTCGCTCCCTGCGTAAAGCTATGCCGAGCGGACGGAAGCGAGATCGGTCTCGCCTTTCACGGAGTTCCCGGAGGACACGAATTTTCGTCCTTCGTTTTAGGCATCTATAATACGATGGGGCCCGGCCAGCCTCTGGACGATGAAACGAGCGCACGGCTGCAGGCGATCCGCCGGCCCATTGATATCAAGCTGCTCGTTTCCCTATCCTGCACCATGTGCCCCGACACCGTGGTGGCGGCGCAGCAGATCGCGGCAAAAAACAAGAACGTTACGGCGGAGGTCTACGACATTCACCACTTTGAGAAGCTCCGAAAGCAATACAACGTGATGAGTGTTCCCTGCATCCTGATCAACGATACCGATGTTGCCTTTGGGAAAAAGAGCATTTCGCAGATCCTCGAGCTGATCGGATGAACGGCAAAGGGCGATGACGCCTTCGGTCATCGCCCTTGGTGTTCGTTTGAAGCCGCATTCTGCAGCCGCTCCCCTTCTCAACGGAGTACTGCACAAGCAAAAGCAAACGCGGGAGCGAATCGAAGGATCCGCTCCCGCGCTTTTATGGATTCTCTTGTATCGGAATTATGAGTAGGCGGCGATCCACTGGTCAATGGTGTAGGTCACGCCCTTATAATTGATCTCACCGATCTCAACGCCCTCCTCGATCACAATGGACGGAGCATAGCTTCCATAGGGAAAAACGTTGAGCGTTCCGATTTTAGTACCTGCGCCAATGGTGAGCTTTCCCTTGCCGCTGCTTGTTTTGATCACGTAGCAATCGATGGTGTCGATCTCGGTGTCATTGAGGGTGACCTGCGCGTGATTCGACATATAGACCGTTCCGTATCTCCCTCCTCGAATAAAGGTCTTGGTGCTATTCACAAAGCCCGCATCGTAGGGCTTGTAGCCAACCTTTTCCGTGGTGGTACCGGTCATAATGCAATCGATCAGCGTGGCCGTGCCGTATTGGGAAAATGCGGGTGCAATCCGATTTCCGCCGTTGTCGATATGCAACGTTGCATTCAGATTCTCGATCACCAGATTGGTGACCTCGTAGGTGCCGCCGCCCTCCCCATGATGGCCGATCTCAACAAAGCCGGTTCCAACAAACTTCATATTGCTGATGATCGCATCGTCACCGGGATTGGGGATGAAGGCAACGTAGCCATAATCGGGAACACCGGGTCTCGTTCCCGTGCCATCGGGGGTGATGGTGGCACCCATACCGTCCACCACCAGCGTGTGGCCTGCCGGGCCGCGCAAAAGGCTTTCGGTGTCCTTGGCAATGTCGATATCTCCTGCGATCAGAATGGGCTCCGCCCGATCGTTGAACGCCTTCTGAATATCGGCGGTGTCGAACACGGGCGTGTAGCCGGCATACTCCTCGGGAACAACGGTGTACCAGATCTCTCCGTTTTCGCGCTCGGTGGTGAGCACGATATGATCCTCCGCCACCAGATTTCCAAGATGCGTGGCTCTGGGATCGTAATTCACAAAGGTGCCGCCCTGCACGTTGATCGCGCAGCCCGTTCCCTCTTCGTAATTCAAAAGCTTGCTTGTTTGCGTGCCATCCGAGCTGAAGACCTCTGCTCGGAAGAATCCCCGATAGATATTCACCACCGTTCCTTCGGAAACGTCGATAATGGGAATATCCTTTCCGCTGAAACGTCCGCCGTAGATATTGATCGTGGAGTTTTTGGCGGAGGAGATCACCGGCGTTTCATACAGGCCGCCCGTGCTGAGCGAATAGGTGGTCTTGCCATAGAGATTCACCTCGGAGCCATCGGTCACGTGAACGAGCGCATCGATATTGGCCGAGCTCATGCTATCGAAATTGTAGTCATCCAGATAAATGTCCGCATGCTTATCGATCAACAAGCCGTATTTCTTGGGGAACTCCGCATCCTTATCGTAATCGGAGCCGAAGCTATCGCTTTCGCTCTCCACCTGCGTTGCCACCAGATTGATTCCCAGCTCAATGGAGGGAACCGCCGCGCCGCGATAGTTGGCAACGTTCCCAACCTCCGCGGGCATATAAACGATCAGCGCCACGTAGTCCTCTTTTCCTGTCTGCAATGCCTGCATGGGGCCGTTATAATCCTTGAGGCCCATAGCAACGCCTGCCGCCGAGATCGCCGACTCGCGATCGGGGAACACCGTGAGCGCATCGTCCATTTCGATCACCTTGAAAACAAGATAATCGGAAAGTCGGATCTCATCGTTTTCCGCGTTCCAGCCAACCGTTTCGCGGATGATATTCACAAAGAGGCGATATTTCAGGGCAAGCGTGCCCGGATTGGAGACCTTTAAATACACAACCTCCGCTCTTCCCGGCTCCCACAATGCATAGGGATCGAAGATATCGGATCTGCCCGAAACCGATTTCCAAGCGGAAAGCTCGCCGTTCACGCTCTTTGCAAATTGAAGCTCCACGTCGAGAGAGCCCGATTGAATAATATTATTGTCGCTGGAAACGCTATCGGTGAGCCATGCATAGGTTGTGCTCACCAGCATGGTGAAGCTGAGAAGCGTTGATATCAGAGAGATGATAAGAGCCTGTCTTGTGGATCTTGGGTATTTCATGCACAAAGACCTCCTCGTTGAAAATGCTATGATGTCGAACCATTGGATAGATGAACATTATACTACAAATCGTAGACTTTGTCAATATCTTTTACGATTTTTTTGATTACGGCATCAAGACCCGTAAAAAATTCGGATTGGAATTTTTAAAAAAAGGTACCAGT
>JAZRCQ010000109.1:0-5115 GCA_045659845.1 Eubacteriales bacterium | reverse complement strand
GAGCTCTCCACCTCGGCGATCTCCTCCGGGGTGCCCTGCGCCAGCAGAGTGCCTCCTCCCTCGCCCCCCTCGGGGCCGAGGTCGATCACGTGGTCGGCGGACTTGATCACATCCAGATTATGCTCGATCACCAGCACGGTGTTGCCACTGTCGGCCAACCGCTGAAGCACCTCCAGCAGCTTGGCCACGTCGGCCGAGTGAAGCCCCGTGGTGGGCTCATCCAAAATATAAATGGTTCTGCCCGTATCGCGCTTGGCCAGCTCGGTGGCCAGCTTCACTCTCTGCGCCTCACCGCCCGAAAGGGTGGTGGAGGATTGGCCGATCTTTACGTAGCCAAGGCCAACGTCGTAGAGCGTTTGCAGCTTGCGGCGAATGGCGGGCAGCCCATCGAAAAAGGCCAAGCCCTCCTCCACCGTCATCTCCAGCACCTCGGAAATATTCTTCCCCTTGTAATGCACGTCCAGCGTATCCCGATTGTAGCGTCGGCCCTTGCAAACGTCGCAGGTGACATAAACGTCGGGGAGAAAATGCATCTCGATGCACTTCACGCCGTCGCCCTCGCAGGCCTCGCAGCGACCGCCCTTCACGTTGAAGGAGAAGCGCCCTGCCTTGAAGCCCTTGCTCTTGGCATCCTTGGTTTGCGCGAAAAGATCGCGGATATCGGTGAACAGCCCCGTGTAGGTGGCGGGATTGGAGCGCGGCGTGCGCCCGATGGGGCTCTGATCGATGGCGATCACCTTATCCAGATGCTCCACGCCCTCCAGACTCCGATATTTTCCGGGATAGGTCATGGCGCGGTTGAGTCGGTCAGCCAGCACGGGATAGAGAATCCCGTTCACCAAGGACGATTTGCCCGAGCCCGAAACACCCGTGACGCACACGAAGCACCCCAGCGGAATATCCACGTCCAGATCCTTCAGATTGTTTTGCGCCGCTCCTCTCACCGAAAGGAAATTGCCATTGCCCGGTCTTCTCCGCTCGGGAACGGGGATGCGGAGCTTGCCCGATAGATAGGCGCCCGTGATGGAATCGGGATCGGCCATCACCTCCTGCGGCGTTCCCGCGGAAACGATCCTTCCGCCGTGGATCCCTGCGCCGGGGCCGATGTCGATAAGATAGTCGGCGCTTTCCATGGTCTCCTCGTCATGCTCCACCACGATCACCGTGTTGCCAAGATCCCGCAGGCGCTTGAGCGTGGCGATCAGCTTGGAATTGTCCCTCTGATGCAGGCCGATGCTGGGCTCATCCAGAATATACAACACACCAACCAGCGAGGAGCCGATCTGCGTGGCCAAGCGGATGCGCTGCGCCTCACCGCCCGAAAGCGTTCCCGATTTGTTGGCCAAGGAAAGATAGTTCAAGCCCACGCTCACCAAAAAGCCCAGCCGCGCGCGGATCTCCTTGAGGATCTCGGCGGCAATGGAGGCCTCGGTTTCGGTGAGCTTCAGTTCATTAACGAACGCCAGCGCCTTTTCCACCGACAAAGAGCAAAGCTCGTGGATATTCAGTCCTCCAACCGTTACGGACAGCACGATGGGCGAAAGCCGACGCCCTTGGCACTCGGGACAGGGGGCGTCCTCCATAAATTGATCGTAATAATCGTTTCCCCACGTGGTGGCGCGATTGCGGATCATTTCAACGATGCCGTCGAACCGCGCACGCTGATGATGCTCCACGCCGCCAAACCAACGGCTGATATCATAGAGCTCCTCGCCCGTGCCGTAGAGCAGCATCTGATATTGCTTCTCCGTCAGCTCCTCCACGGGGGTTTGCAGGGTAAAGCCGAAGCGCTCGCCCACGGCGGCAAACAGAGGCCCGTTCCAGCTCTCCTCCTCCAGCGTTTTGAAGCCGTTCACCTGAATGGCCCCTTGCTCCAGGGAAAGCTTTTTGTTTGGGATCAAGCGATCCACGGCAATCCGCTGCAGATCTCCCAGCCCCGCGCATTTCGGGCAGGCGCCGATGGGATTATTGAAGGAGAACATCCGCGGCTCCAGCTCCCCGAAGGAAATTCCATGCTCCTCGCAGGCATAGGACTGGGAAAATTCCAGTTCCACGGGCTCTCCCTCGCCCTCGCGGGGCGCAGTTTGCACGATGAGATGCCCCTCGGCCACTGCCAGCGCGTTTTCCACCGAGTCCGCCAAGCGGGATTCGATGCCCTCCCGCATGACCAAGCGATCCACGATGATCTCGATATCGTGCTTTTTGTTTTTATCCAGAGTGATCTCCTCGGAAAGATCATAGAGATTTCCGTCCACGCGCACGCGCACGTAGCCTCGCTTTTTCGCATCGCTCAGCACCTTTTCGTGCATACCCTTCTGCGCTCTCACCACGGGAGCAAGAATGAGAAATCTCGTTCCCTCCTCCATTTCCAGAATGCGATCGATGATCTGATCGGTGGTTTGCTGGCGAATCTCCTTGCCGCAAACGGGGCAATGGGGAATGCCGATGCGGGCATAGAGCAGGCGGAGATAATCGTAGATCTCGGTCACCGTTCCAACGGTTGAGCGAGGGTTTTTGGAGGTGGTCTTCTGATCGATGGCAATGGCGGGAGAAAGCCCCTCGATGGAATCAAGATCGGGCTTATCCAGCTGCCCGAGAAACATTCTCGCATAGGAGGAAAGCGATTCCACAAAGCGGCGGTGTCCCTCTGCATAGATGGTGTCGAAGGCCAGCGAGGATTTTCCCGAGCCGGAAAGCCCCGTGAGCACCACCAGCTGATCTCTCGGAATGTCCACGTCGATATTTTTCAAATTATGAACGCGAACGCCCCTGATCTGAATTTTCTTTGGCATATTCTTTCGATTACTCCTCTTCCGTCAGCTTAAAATATCTGCAGATCGCGCGATAGCTCCGCGCCGTGATCCAATTGGCACGATAGGCAAGGGCTCTGCCGTCCCGGAGGCAAAATTCCATCTGCGCGCCGAAAAAATTTCTTTTTCCGCTCTCATAAACGCCGCCCTCCCCATCGGTGAGGCGAACGCGCACAAGCTCCTTGCACTCAAAGGCGATGGGCTGCTTCTCGGCATCCACGCCCAGATAGCAAACGCCGCCCTCCACGCGGATCCCTGCCCTGAAGAGATAAAACAAATTCAGCGTTGCAAACACGAACACCACGCCCACCGCCGTGGTGAGGATGTCTCCATACCACGTGCGATCAAAGCCGCGGGCGTTTGACAGCGCCGCCAGCGTGGCCGTTAAAACGGCCACGGCAATGGAGATCAGTATGGAAAGCGGATCGAGGATCCGAAATTTTTTGTTTTCATAGCGAGGCTCCCGCGGATCGCTCCGGCGGCTCCCCGAGGAGCTCCTTCGTTGCTTTTTTTTCACGGTCTCCCATCGTCCTTTCTTCTTTTCAGTCCTCAAGCTCGCCGCCCTCCCGCAACCGCTTGATGCGATCGCGCAGGTAGGCAGCCTGCTCAAATTCCAGCTTGGAGGCGGCCGACTTCATTTCTCGGGTGAGCCGCTCGATCAGCTGCTCACGCTCGGCGGCGGTGAGCGGCTTTTTCGCGCCCTTGCCCTTTCCGCCCTTGCGATCCTCCTTGGCGCCGATCTCGATCACGTCGCGAACGCCTTTGATCACGGTCTTGGGTACGATGCCGTTTTTCTCGTTGTATTCCAGCTGAAGACTCCTTCTTCGGTTGGTCTCCCGAATGGCCGCCTGCATGGATCGGGTGACCTCATCGGCATACATGATCACCCTTCCCTCGGCGTTTCTCGCCGCACGGCCAACCGTTTGGATCAGCGACCGCTCGGAGCGCAGAAAGCCCTCCTTATCGGCATCCAGAATGGCCACCAGCGAAACCTCGGGAATGTCCAAGCCCTCGCGCAGCAGATTGATGCCAACCAGCACGTCGAATACGCCCAGGCGCAGATCGCGGATGATCTCCATGCGCTCCATGGTTTCCACATTGTGGTGGATATAGCGCACGCGCACGTCGTTCTTTTCCAAATAATCCGTGAGATCCTCGGCCATT
Source organism: Eubacteriales bacterium (assembly GCA_045659845.1). GTDB lineage: Bacteria > Bacillota > Clostridia > Oscillospirales > CAG-272 > UMGS1865. The sequence goes on along the minus strand of JAZRCQ010000109.1, from coordinate 1,141 downwards.
TTTTTGGTGAGCGTGGTCACAAGAACGCGCTCGCTCTTGGCGGCGCGCAGGCGGATCTCGCCCAGCAGATCGTCCACCTGCCCCTCAATGGGGCGCACCTCGATCTCGGGATCGGGCAGACCCGTGGGGCGGATGATCTGCTCCACCACGGCTTCTGTGTTCTTTTCCTCGTAGTCGCCGGGGGTGGCACTCACAAACACCGCCTGATGGATGCTCTCCTCAAATTCGTGAAAATAAAGGGGACGGTTATCATAAGCGGAGGGCAGCCGAAAGCCATAGTCCACCAGATTTTTCTTTCTTGCCGTGTCGCCGCCGCTCATGCCGCCAACCTGCGGCACGGTGACGTGGGATTCGTCGATAAACATCACAAAGTCGGAGGGAAAATAATCCAGCAGCGTGAAGGGCGTGGAGCCTGCGGGGCGGCCCGAAAGCACGCGGGAATAGTTTTCCACGCCGGAGCAGAAGCCGATCTCACGGAGCATTTCCAGATCGTATTTCACGCGCTCACGGATCCTTTGCTCCTCCAGCAGAAGATTGTTTTCATGGAAATAGGCGGCTCGTGCCTCCATTTCCCTCTCGATCTCCTGCAGGGCCTGCTCCCTTTTCTCATCGGAAACGGCATAGTGGGTGGCGGGATAGATGGCCGCGTAGGAAAGCACGCGAAGCACCTCCCCCGTGACGATATTGATCTCGGAGATGCGGTCGATCTCGTCGCCGAAGAACTCCACGCGCACCGCTGTTTCATGGCTGTTTGCGGGGATCACCTCCACCGTGTCGCCGTTGACGCGGAAGCAATCTCTTGCGAGGGCAAGGTCGTTTCGATTATAGCTGTTGGCCACCAGCTTGCGAATGAAAATATCCCGACTCATGGGCATTCCCGTTCGCACGGCCAGCACAAGTCCGCTATATTCCGAGGGATCGCCCAAGGAATAGATGCAGGAAACCGACGCCACGATGATCACGTCCTTGCGCTCAAAGAGCGCACTGGTGGCGCTATGGCGCAGGCGGTCGATCTCCTCGTTGATCAGGGCATCCTTTTCGATATACATATCCTTCCCGGGGATATAGGCCTCGGGCTGGTAATAATCGTAGTAGGAAACGAAAATCTCCACGGCGTTGTCGGGGAAAAACTCCCGCATCT
>JAZRCQ010000108.1:0-1823 GCA_045659845.1 Eubacteriales bacterium | reverse complement strand
TTTTGAAGGGAGCTCGAGGGGAACTTTTCTCAAAAAGTTCCCCTCGAATATCGCATCCCCCTCCCATCAGAGCGCATCAGCAAGCGCGGCCAGCGAGGGGAACACGGCGGCGGCACCGCATTTTTTCAGCGCCTCGTAGGGGCGGTGGCCGCAGGCCACCAGATAGCAATCGGCGCCCATGGCCTGCGCGGTTTCCAGATCATGCTCGGTGTCGCCGATGAAGAGCGTCTTTGCCTCCGGATGCTCCTCCCTCCAGCGAGCGGCGAGAGCCGTTTTGCTCTCGGCATGGATATTATCCAGCGCGAGGATCTCCGAAAAATGGTCTCGCAGACCGAGCGCTCCGATCTGCTCCTCGATGAGCCCACGATAGGAGGCGGTTACGATCAGCTGAGGAATTCCTTTCTTGCGGATGGACTCCAGAATGGCGGGGATCTCGGGAAAGGGCTTCACGTTTGCGGCGAATTTCCGATAGTAGGCCACCCATTCGGGGGCAAGCACCTCGTAGGACACCCGATCAAAATCGAAGCCGATGCGGCGATAGTAGTCAATCACGGGGAAGCCGAAGGCGCGGCGATAGGCATCAAGGCTCGGCAGAATGGGCAGACCATACTGCTCAAGCAGGGCGTTTGCCGCCTGCAGAGAGGCCTCGAGATCGTTGAGAATGGTGCCGTTGAAGTCCCAGGCGATGTGAGTGTAAGCTTTCATACTGTGTCCTTTCCTGCGATACGTGTTGAAAATTCTGGAAAAAAGCCGTTTTTTCGCCGCAATTTCTCCCGCCGATTGGCAAGGGAGGAAGCGCATGGAAGGCGCGGCAAGGATTGTGGGTTGAAAAGCGGCGGTCGGCATGGTAAAATGAAGCAGTCCCGAGGCGTCGGGGCGAAATTCAAACCCGAAAGGATGATGAGATGAAACAAGTGCAACTGCAACCGAAAAAGCAACTGCAGCCGAGGCGGCGAAAGCGCCCCCGCGGCAGGCTTCTGCCCCTGCTTCTGGCGGCAACGCTGGCACTGCCGCCGCTCACCCTCTCGGCCGCGGCCGAGGCGGCGACCGAGCCCACCGTTGCCCGTGCGACCGTTGGCATCCCCACCGCCGTCACCTTAAACGGCGAGCGCGTGCTGGCCGGGCAAACGGTGCGGTTGGGCGGCGTGACCTACGTTCCCCTCCGCTTCTTTTCCGAGCTGATGGGCGAGTGCAACGTTCGCTGGAACGGTGCGAAGAACACGGCCACCGTGGAAACCGACCGCCTCACGCTCACCGCGCGAACGGGCGATCTCTACATCGTTGCAAACGGATGGTATCTCTACACGGTGAATCCCGTGGAGAATCTGAACGGCCGCATCTACGTGCCCATCCGTCCTCTCGCCCGTGCCTTCGGCGCGGAGGTGGAGTGGGATGCCGCTTCGGAAACGGCGCACGTGGTGAAGCGATCGGCTCCCATCAGCCGCGCCTCCTACAACGAGACCGACCTCTATTGGCTCAGCCGCATCATTTCCGCCGAGGCGCGCGGAGAGCCCTTTTCCGGCAAGATCGCCGTTGGTAACGTGGTGATGAACCGCACGCGGCATCGGTCCTATCCAAGCACCGTGAAGGGCGTGATCTTCGATCGCCGCCACGGCGTTCAGTTCACCCCTACCGTCAACGGTGAGATCTACCGTGCCCCCACAGAGGAGTCCGTGATCGCCGCCAAGATCTGCCTTGCCGGCTACACGCTCTCTGAGGACGTGCTGTTTTTCTTCAACCCCCGCATTTCAACCTCCTCGTGGATCGACCGCAACCGCCCCTATGCCTTCACCATCGGCAATCATTGGTTTTATCGGTGAGCG
>JAZRCQ010000107.1:0-12124 GCA_045659845.1 Eubacteriales bacterium | reverse complement strand
CTAAGACCGCTTGGCCTCCGACTTTACATCGAAATGCGCGGCTTCAAAACGGAAGAATCCTCCAATACCGCGCTCTCCGCAAAAACGGTTGCGGAAGCAAACGACAAAACGCTCGGCGCCATCGCCAGCGCGGAAACGGCGGAAATCTACGGTCTGAAGGTGCTGGAAGCCGGCATCAACAAGAGCGAAGAAAACACCACACGCTTCGCGGTCCTTTCGAAGGTCCGCGCAAAGTCCCCTTCCCTGACCAGCTCGGTTCTGATGTTCACGGTCCGCCACGAAGCGGGGTCTCTCGCCAATGCGCTCAGCATCCTCGGAAACTACGGATACAATATGACCGCACTCCGCAGCAGACCTCTCCGGAAGCACTCCTGGCAGTATTATTTCTACATCGAAATCGACGGTACGACCGATACCGAAAACGGCCGGAAGATGCTTGAAGAACTCGGAAAAATGTGCGATCAGCTGAAAGTGGCAGGCACCTTCGCACCCCATACAGAAATATAAGGAAACAAACATGACAATACACATGAATTTGGGCGGAGACAGCTACGACATCCTCGTACAGCGTGGGATTCTTTCCTCCGCCGGTCAGCACCTGAACCTGAACCGCCGGGTTCTCGTGGTCACCGATTCGGGCGTTCCGGCGGAATACGCGGAAACGGTTGCCGCGCAGTGCAGAAACGGCATCCTCTGCACCGTGGAAAGCGGGGAAGCCTCCAAAAGTCTGGACGGCTTCGGGAAACTGCTTCAGACCATGCTGGATCACGGATTTTCCCGAAAAGAGTGCGTCGTCGCAGTCGGCGGCGGTGTGGTCGGCGACCTTTCGGGATTCGCCGCATCCGCTTATATGAGAGGCATCGATTTTTACAACATCCCCACAACCCTGCTCTCCCAGATCGATTCCTCGATCGGCGGAAAGACCGCCGTGAATCTCGGCGGAGTTAAAAACGTGATCGGCGCTTTTTATCAGCCGCGAATGGTGCTGATCGATCCGGAGCTTCTGAAATCGCTTCCGCAGAGACAGATCTCAAACGGATTGGCCGAGGCGGTGAAGATGGCACTGACCTCCGATCTCGAGTTGTTTGATATTTTTGAAAATCAAAGGATTGAGGAGCATCTTGAGGAGATCATTGCACGGTCGTTGGAAGTGAAAAAATACGTTGTCGAGCAGGATGAACGGGAGGCAGGGCTTCGCAGAATTCTGAATTTCGGCCACACGATCGGTCATGGGATCGAAAGCAGCAAGGGAATGAGTCTGCTCTATCATGGCGAATGTGTTGCCTTGGGGATGCTTCCTCTTTGCGGTGAGTCCATTCGCCCTCGCGTGATCTCCGTTTTGAAGAAATGCGGACTCTACCGCACGCTCGATTTCGATTGGGAGGAGATTGCCGCGGCGGTTTTGCATGATAAAAAGGCCGACGGCAACCACGTTACTGTGACTGCCGTGGACAAGATCGGATGCTTTGAGATCAAAAGGATGCTCAGCGACGATCTCATTGAGAATGCAAGGAAGGTTTTAGAGGGGTTAAAGAAATGAAAAATACGTTTGGAAGCAGTGTTGCGATCACTCTGTTCGGAGAAAGCCACGGCCCGTGGATCGGTGCCACCCTCGACGGCTTAGCTCCCGGCATCGAGATCGATCGTGATTCTATCGCTCATATGCTCACTCTTCGCCGTCCTGCCGGAACAATTTCCACGGCAAGAGCGGAGCAGGATACATTCAGGATCGTCAGCGGTGTTGTGGAGAATCGAACCACGGGAGCTCCCATCACCATTTTGATCCCCAATGAGAACGTGAACAGCGACGACTATTCTCAAATGAAAACGGTGGCTCGCCCCTCTCATGCGGATTACACGGCCGAGTGCAAGTATCACGGCTATCAGGATTCGCGCGGCGGCGGTCACTTCAGCGGTCGTATCACAGCTGCGCTGGTTGCGGCCGGTGCGATCTGCAGATGCGCATTGGAAAAGAAGGGGATCCTCATCGGTACACATGTGAAAAAATGTGCCGGAATTCTTGACCGTGACCTGCAGGACCTGCGGACCGATCTGAAGGCACTCAACGAAAAGACGTTCGCTGTGCTGGAGGAAGGCTGCGGAGAGCAGATGCAAAAGGCAATTCTGGACGCGGCCTCCGAGGGCGACAGCGTTGGAGGCGTTTTGGAAACTGCCGTTGTAGGTGTGCCGGCAGGCGTGGGAGAGCCGTGGTTTGACACGGTTGAAGGACTTCTCGCGCATATGCTTTTCTCCATTCCCGCTGTGAAGGGTGTGGAATTCGGAGCAGGATTTGCAATTTCCGACCTGCGCGGAAGTGATGCAAACGATGCCATGCGGATAGAGGACGGTAAAGCCGTGACTACCACCAATCACAGCGGTGGCATCAACGGCGGCATCACCAACGGTATGCCCCTCGTCTTCCGAACGGCCATCAAGCCAACGCCAACCATTTTCCGACCGCAAAGCACCATTGATATGAAAACCATGACAGAAACGGTGCTTATGCCAAAGGGACGGCATGATCCTGCCATTGTGCATAGAGCACGCGTGGTGCAGGATGCGGCAACGGCGATCGTTCTTTGCGATGCGCTGGCGATGCGCTTTGGAACAGATTGGCTGAAATAACCTTCCACAGGAGTTGAAAATGAAAACGTACGGATGCATCGGGAAAAAGATTACCCATAGCTTCTCAAAGGAGATCCATGCAAGACTGGCGGACTATAGCTATGAGCTGATCGAGCTTTCAGAGGAGGAGCTGCAGCCCTTTTTGGAGCAACGGAGCTTTTCGGCGATCAATGTGACCATTCCCTATAAGCAGGCAGTGATTCCGTATTTGGATTCCGTTAGCGAGATCGCGCAGCGGATCGGCGCGGTGAACACCATTGTGAATTGCAATGGTTGCCTCTGCGGATACAACACCGATTATTTTGGCTTGAGGGCACTGATCGAGCGCTTGGGCGTTTGTTTGAAAGGCAAAAAGGTGCTTATATTGGGCACGGGCGGAACAAGCAAAACCGCGCGCGTAGTGGCCGCCGACATGGGTGCTTCCCGCGTGATCACGGTGAGCCGAAGAAAAAGCGAAGAGACCGTTACCTATGAGGAGGCCCTTGCGGTTCATTCGGATGCGGAGATCATCGTGAACACCACCCCCGTTGGAATGTTTCCGGATTGCTCCTCCAAGCCAATCGATCTGAATGCCTTTCCTCTCTTGGAGGGCGTGATCGATGCAGTGTATAATCCGCTTTGCACCAATCTGGTGCTGGATGCAAGATCGCATGGGATCAAGGCTGAGGGCGGATTGTATATGCTGGTGATGCAGGCCGTGGTGGCAGTTGAGAAATTTCTCGGAACGGAGATAGGGAAGGATGTGGCCGAACGCGTATTTGCCTCGATCTGCGCTTCTAAGGAAAACATTGTTTTAACGGGGATGCCGGGGAGCGGAAAAAGCACGATCGGGCGGCTGCTGAAGATCGATGGATATGAGCTGATCGACACGGATGAGGAGATCGTGCAACGGTGCGGTTGCTCGATCCGTGAGCTGATCGAGGATAAGGGCGAACAGTATTTTCGCGATATCGAATCCGAGGTGATCCGTGAGGCTTCATCGAAAAACGGTTGTATCATCGCCACGGGAGGCGGTGCGATCCTGCGCGAGGAAAACGTGCGCGCGCTCAAAAGAAACGGAAGACTGTTTTTTCTGGATGCCGAGCTTTCCCGGCTTTACGTCACCGATGATCGGCCCTTGTCCGACACCCTCGAAAAGCTTGAGCGGCTTTATCGGGAGCGCATCGGTCTCTATCGTGACACCGCCGACGTTGTGATCTCCGAGCTGACCACGCCCGAAGCTGCAGCGAAAATGATATTAGCAAAACGAATGGAGCTGATTTTATGAAAATCCTTGTGATCAACGGCCCAAATCTTAATATGCTCGGTATACGAGAGCCGGAGCATTACGGCAAAGAAACCTACGCCGATCTCATCGAGAAAATTGAGAAGCATTGCGCAGATAGGGAAATCGAGGTGGAGTTATATCAATCCAACCACGAGGGCGATCTTGTAGATAAAATTCAGGAGGCATACGGGGGTGCCGATGGCATCGTGATCAATCCCGGAGCCTACACTCACACCAGTATTGCCATTCCGGATGCCGTGAAGGCAGTTGGGATTCCAACGGTTGAGGTTCATATTTCCAAGCTGGAGGAGCGAGAGGAATTCCGCAGGATCAGCTTCATTCGGCAGGCTTGCGTGAAAACCATCACAGGCCACGGAACCAACGGATATCTGGAAGCCATTGACTATTTAGCAGGGGAAGCATAATGATTGCAGTATTTAAGCCAAGTGAGCTGAGTGGAAGGATCCTTGCGCCCGCTTCTAAAAGCATCGCGCACAGATATCTCATTTGCGCGGCCTTGTCGGGGCATTGTTGCGAGCTTATGGATGTGGATTACAGTGAGGATATTCTTGCCAGCATCGATTGCATGAAGGCTTTGGGGGTTGACGTAAGGATGGAGGCCAACACGGTTCTGATCGATCCGCAGGGCTTTATGAAGACCGTGCGAGAGCCCTTGGATTGTCGGGAAAGCGGAAGCACCTTGCGCTTTTTTATGCCCCTTGCACTATGTATGGGAAGAGAGATCACGTTTATCGGCAGTGATCGTTTGCTTGAACGGCCGCTCAGCGTTTTTGAGGATCTGTGCCGCGAGAAAGATTTCACGATTCGCAGAGATTCTCGCTCCATAACGGTTTGCGGCAAGCTGAAATGCGGAGACTATCGGATACGCGGAGACGTCAGCAGTCAATTTATAACGGGCCTGATCCTTGCGCTGGTTTATTTGGGAGGAGAATCCACCATTGAAATCGTTCCTCCGTTTGAAAGCCGCCCGTACGTTGATCTCACGCTTTCCGCGCTTTGCACGTTCGGTGCAAAGGTCGCCTATGAAGGCGCCAATAAGATTGTGATCCATCCTTCTTCTATGCATGCCCAGAAGCTGCGGATCGAGGGAGACTATTCCAATGCCGCCTTTTTGGAGGCATTCAACCGACTTGGCTCAAGGATCGAGATCGGGAATCTTTCTCCGAGCAGTCTGCAGGGCGACAGGGTGTTTGCCGATTATTTTGATCGTCTGGAGGAAGAAACGCCGATTTTGGATCTTTCCGATTGTCCGGATCTGGGGCCCGTTCTGTTTGCTCTTGCGGCCATGAAAAACGGTGCGGTGTTCATTGGAACTGATCGACTGAAGGATAAGGAAAGCGATCGAGGAGCCGCCATGCATGAAGAGCTTCTGAAGCTGGGTGGCGGAATGATATTCGGTGAGAATTCGATCACCGTTCCCAGGCAAAGGCTTCGGTATCGGGGTATACGTCTCAACGGCCACAATGATCATCGGATCGTTATGGCATTATCGGTGATCCTTTCAAAGCTTGGCGGCGAGCTGCAGGGCGTTGAGGCGGTGAAAAAAAGCTATCCGAGATTTTTTGAGGATCTCAAGGAGCTGAAATCTGAGGTAAGTTTGCTATGATCGTTGACGTTAGCAAAAAAATACTGATCGTTGGATTAGGACTTTTGGGCGGAAGCTATGCCAAGGGTCTGCGCCGATTCGGGTTTCACGTGAGTGCGATCACATTGGAGCAAAAATCGATCGACTTCGCGCTTCGGGAGGGGATTATCGACGAGGGTTCCACTGAGCTTGATGAGGAAATGATCGGCAATGCCGATCTTGTGATCTTTGCCCTCTATCCTCATGTTTTTGTGGAGTGGATCCAAAGCAATCAGCATTTGCTGAAAAGCGGGGCACTCATCACCGATGTGACCGGTGTGAAGCGCAGTATTGTTTATCGGATTCAAGAGATCCTTCGCTCAGACGTGGAGTTTATTTCGGCTCATCCCATGGCGGGCCGAGAGCTTTCCGGCGTGGAAAACAGCACGGATCGGATGTTTGTGGGGGCAAATTACATCGTTACTCCTACCGACCGCAACACGCCCGAGGCGGTGCAAACCTGCATTGAACTCGGCAGACTGCTCGGCTTCTCCAACGTTACCACGCTTTCTCCCGAGGAGCATGATGAGATGATCGGATTTCTCTCTCAACTGACACATTGCATCGCCATCACCTTGATGACTTGTAATGATAAGGAAAATATGGAAAAATTCACCGGCGACTCCTTCCGCGATCTGACGAGGATCGCAAGGATCAACGATCTGATGTGGAGTGAGCTTTTTGTTGCCAATAAGGACGTTTTGCTGGAGCAGATGAATTTGTTTATTGAAAAATTCCAATCTCTGAAGGGAATGCTGGAATCGGAGGACGTGGAAGGGATGAGAGCCATGATGCGCCATTCCACCGCAAGACGTGCCTTGTTTGATAAAAAATAGAGAAGCAGCGCTTGCGATATCCTTATCGCAAGCGCTGCCTTGATCAATCGATGATGCCGCCGCCAACCACGGTGTCTTCATCGTAAAGCACCACGGATTGACCTTTCGTGATGGCGCGCTGAGGCTCGTCGAATTCCACGCGAATGGTGTCCTCGTCGGGCTGAGTAACGGTAGCCCATTCCTCCGCATGACGATAGCGCACCTTCGCCTTTACGCGCAGCTCGCCATCAATTCGAGGCATAGAGATCAAATTGATCCCATGTGCCGTGAGGCTTGTGGTGAAAAGCTCCTCGGAGCGGCAGAGGATCACGCGGTTGCTCTCCGGATCGATGGAGGAAACGTAGAGTGGCTCGGGAAGAACAAGTCCGAGCCCCTTTTTTTGTCCGACGGTGTAGCGAATGATGCCCTTGTGCTTTCCCAAAACAGTTCCATCCGTACTGACGAAAAAGCCCTCGGGATAGTGCTTTCCGGTGTATTGCTCCACAAAATCGGCATATTTCCCGTCGGGAACAAAGCAGATATCTTGGCTATCCTTCTTTTTTGCCACAAAGGGAAGAGCCTGCTCGGCCATTTTGCGAGCCTCCGCCTTTTGATAGGTGCCCAAGGGAAACATCGTGTGAGCCAGCTGGCTTTGATTGAGAGACCATAAAACGTAGCTTTGATCCTTGGAGGGATCCAGCGCTTTTTTCAGAAGATAGCGGTTGGATTCCTCGTTGTATTCAATGCGAGCATAGTGCCCCGTGGCGATCATATCATAACCCAACGCTTTTGCTCCTTGAAAAAAACGGTTGAATTTCAAATAACGGTTGCAATCAACGCAGGGGTTCGGTGTTTTGCCGCTCTCATAGGCAGCAATAAAGCGCTCGATCACCTCGCGCTCAAACACGTCCGAAAAATCGAGCAAATGAAAGGGAAGTCCCAATGCATCCGCCACGCGACGAGCATCCTCGGCTTCAATTGTCGATCCGCAAACCGAGAATGTTTCGGCTGGCTTATGCAGAAGCATGGTAGCACCGGCGCATTCATTTCCCATTTGCTTGATCAGAAGAGCCGCAACGGCCGAGTCTACACCGCCGCTCATGGCAATCAGTATTTTTTGATTGGAAAAATTAGACATAAGCGATCCTTTCCAAGTATTCTATGATTATTATACACGTTTTCTTCGCGGATGTCAATAGGAAGGAACTTCGTCACGCCCCGCTTTTTTCATGTTTGAAGCAGCTTGAAAGGGAAACACTAAATGAAAAAAGAAAGGAGCGAGAACATGAGAAAAAATCATAGATGGAGCGGGATTTTGTTGTCCGCCGCGATCGCCGCTTCCATATCATCTTTTTCCGTTTGTGCGGAGGCGGAGCAAAGAGGAATGAATTGGTATTGTGTGCACGTGAAGGATCATCTGCAACCACGAGCAGATGCCGATCTTGCATTTGTGGAGGAAAGTGGCGGATATTATATCGACCATCGTCACGTTTCACAGGAGGATCCCGAAAAGGTGATCTATCTGACCTTCGACGCGGGATATGAGAATGGGAACGTTTCCAAGGTACTCGACACACTAAAGGAGGAAAACGTTCCTGCCGCATTCTTTATTCTTGGGCATCTGATCGAGAAAAATCCGGAGCTCGTTAGGCGCATGGTGGAGGAGGGGCACACGGTGGGTAATCACACCGTGCATCATAAAAATATGAGCGGCGCATCGGAGGAAGTTTTTTTAGCGGAGCTTCACGCGCTGGAGGATCTCTATCGCAGGCAGATCGGCGGCGAGTTAAGCCACTATTATCGTCCACCCGAAGGGTGCTTCAGTGCAAAAAACATGGAAAGTGCAAGGAAAAACGGTTATAAAACGATTTTCTGGAGCTTTGCCTATCCCGATTGGGATAGCACAAAGCCCATGCCAACCGACCTTGCCAAGCGAACCATACTGGAGAATTTTCACAATGGAGAGGTGATGCTCCTGCATCCAACCTCCAACGTTAATGCCGCCATTCTTGGCGACGTCATTCGCGAGGCCAAGGCGCAGGGGTATCGATTCGGTACGCTGGATGAATTAACGGAGGAATCAAATGTTCCGTGAAAGGATTTGGAAATGTGCGGTTGTTTTCCTGATCATTTGCTTGATGATGAATACAACGAAGGCTCCGGCCTCGGCTGCACGTCCCGTTTATCGGCAGGCAGAACCGTCGGCAAAGCAGATCGCTCTGACCTTTGACGACGGCCCCCATCCCGTTCAAACCAAGAAAATTCTGGATATCCTTGATCGCTATGGTGTTCAGGCTACGTTCTTTATGATTGGCAGTAACGTGGAATATTACCCATGCGTTGCGCGCGAGGTGCTGGCGAGGAAGCATGAGGTAGGAAATCACACCTATTCGCATCGCCGCCTTTCCAAGCTGGATCCCTCTGCGCTTCGGGAGGAGCTGGACGGCTGTTCGGATGCTTTGCAAAGGATCTGCGGCCACACTCCGAAGCTGTTTCGTCCTCCGGAGGGGTTTTTGAGCGACGGCGTGATTCGATGCTCGGAGATGGGGGAGTATGCATTGATCCTATGGAGCATTGACACCCGCGATTGGGAAACAAAGGATGCGGATCGCATCGTCTCGGTCGTTCTGGAGCAGGTTAAGCCCGGAGACATTATTTTGATGCATGATTATGTTGTGAACAGTAAAACGCCGGAGGCATTGGAGATCCTGCTTCCAAGGCTTCTGGCGTTAGACTATGAATTTGTTACGGTGAGCGAGTTGATAGGAAGAAAATGAGGAAGCTTAAGCTTCCTCATTTTCTTCGCTCTTCACGAAGGGAGCGATCATATAACGGTCAATGATGGGGTAAGCCGCATAGGAAGAAATAAAGCCCATAGCGGAAAAATAGAAGAACAAGGTGATCATGAGAGGAACGGGAAGCATGGCAACGCCGAAGAAGGAAACGATCACGACCATGATGAAGCCCACGATGCAGGTCAGCACCAGCATTCCCAAGGCAGCCATCAGATTCCTCTTGATTCCCAGCGGAACAAAGATCAACGCGTTTTTCAGAATTTTAACGGTGGAAAGCTCGAAGGTGATCAGCAGATGGTAGAGATAGAAGCGCATGAAGAAATAAACGATCAGAAGCGCTACGTTTGCCACAAACATAAAATCATTTCCATAGCTTCCCAGAATGCCCCAATAATAGGTGATATTGAATCCAAGGAAAAATAGGATCGCGGCATCCAGAAGCCCGAGAAGAAGGCCCTGCCAGAAATTCCTCTTGATGCCGTGAAAATAGTCGGCCAACAGAAATCCGGGTTCACCGCGCACAAGGGAACGCAAAACATAGGTGGAGCCAACATTTTGCCAGCCGAAGGTGATCACCGCGAAGGCAACGAAGATGCCGATGGCAACATAGCTTTCCGTATTGTGGTAGGCGGGGATCAGATACTGAGCGCCGAACAGATCCAGAAGAAAGGTTCCCTCGGCTGATGCTTGGATCAAGCTGGCTCCGTAGAGCTGGGGAAACACGGGGTAGTTCAGCGAAGGCGTTTTCGCCATTCCGAAATAAAGGAAGAACACAGCCAAAAGAGGAATAACCGAAAGCAGCATTAAAAGATTCAAGGAGACCAGCTTCCAGAAATATCTTCCAAACAGCTTGAAAAATCTTTTCAACGTGGGGCTTTGGTCTTCTTTTTGAATATCCTCCAAGGATTCACGTTTTCCGTGAAATATCTGATATATCGAAAATTTTTTCAAAACAGGTTGTCCCTTTCCGTATTTTCTCTTATTATTTTACCACAAATATGTCGAAAAGTCAAGTCGATCCGGCAGATTCGGAAGGGAATCAAAAAAGTTTACAATACAAGGTTGTGCGAAGCTTTACAGCTCCAGAATACGGTCGGCGAATCGTTCCGAGATCTCCCGATCGTGAGAGACGAGAACGGCCGTGATCTTTCGTTCCTTAAAATGGGCTCTGAGAAAATCGGCCAGTTCATCCCGTCGGGCCTCGTCCAGGGCGGCAAAAGGCTCGTCGAGCAGGAAAAGATCGCCGCCGTAGGCAAGGGCGCGCGCCAAAGAAGCCCGCATCCGCATCCCTCCCGAAAGCTCGTGCGGATAAAGCGCTTTGGCATCGGAAAGACCGACTGCCGCAAGGATCCTTTCGATCTCTCCATCCTTTGGAGCTTCCGAAAGCACGGCAGCCACATTTTGCTCAACGGTGCATTGAGGAAAAAGGCGAGGCTCTTGAAAAACAAAGGAAATTTTTTGGGCTTCGGAATGAAGTGCCCCGCCTGTTGGGCGGAGCAGTCCGGCCAGTAGAAGCATCAACGTGCTTTTTCCGCAACCGGAAGGCCCCATAACGGCAAGAAGCTCGCCGCGCTTTACCTTCAGATCGAGATTTCGCAGAATGGGCTTTTCTTTGGTATAAGAGAAGCTTAGTTGATTTAAGGTCAGCATACGTCCTCCTTGGGGCGGCGCGAACGCTCGGAACGGCTCAGAATTCCCATGAAAGCGGCTTCAAGAGCCAAGGAAAGCAGGATCACCACCAGCGTCCATGCAAACATTTCCTCTGTGTTCAGATATTGCTTGGCATCACCGATCATGGTTCCGATTGAATTTCTCGGCGTTGCAATGATCTCGGCGGCAATGCCCGCCTTCCATGCCAAGCCGAAGGAGGCACGGCATGCAGAAACAAAATAAGGCTTCACAGCGGGAACGGTGAGATAGAGCAGGGTCTTTCGCCAACCGAAGTGAAACACCTCGGTAACCTGCCGAAGCTCCTTACTTTGGCTTCGGAGTCCCTCCTCCAGATTGGTCCATACAACCGGCAGCACGATCATGAAGGTGATCAGCGTGGGAACACGCTCAGAGCCGATCCAAATCAAGGTCAAAACAATAAAGGAGGCCACGGGCGTTGCCTTGACCACCGTCATCAGAGGCATAACCAGATCGTGCAAAAAGCGAACGCGATAGGTGAGAAGGGAAAGCAGGCATCCGATCAAGGTGGCATAGAGAATACCGCGAAGCACGTTCCAAACGGAGTTGGCGGTAATACGATAGAAAAGAGGCTCGTGCAATAGTTTCCAAAGTGCCTCCACCACCTCAAGGGGAGAGGGAAACAGCAGTACGTTATCAACGATCAACGCTGCAATTTCCCATACTCCAAGCCAAAAAAGTAGGATCAAAAGCTTTTGGAATCTCTTTTGCCAATAAATCATGCTGCAACGTAATAGAACTCGTCCGTGGGAACGGCGCCTCCGATGGAATCTGCCTTGATCTGATACAGAATGGCAAGATATGTGGAAACGGCAGTTTTCATTTCAGCACCGTCGATATAGCGAACATTGCATTTCGGGATCGCCTGCTTGGCTACTGCCGCATTCTCAAAAATACCGTGCTTCGCAACCAAAGCGGCGGCTTCCTCCACGTTGGTGTTCAGATAATCGATGGATGCGGCATAGTCGCGCATAAAATTCCGAACGGCTTCGGGATGTTGCTCCAGAAAGGCGGCGCGAACCACCACGCAGCCCTGCACGAGCGTATTTGCCTTTTCGGGAAGCTTATCCCACTCGGCTGTCAGATCAACGTCCACGTTGATGGTGGTGCCAACGGACTTGGCCTTGTTCACCGCAATGGTCACCATCGGCTCGGGAAGCACGGCAAGCTCCACCTTGGGATCGGACACCAGCGCATCGCGGAGATTGGCGGGAAGGGCATAGGAGGTGGAGTCGATATACACCTCTCCGGCGGCGGGATTGGCATGATCAACCACGGTCAAACCGTT
>JAZRCQ010000106.1:0-4661 GCA_045659845.1 Eubacteriales bacterium | reverse complement strand
GGCAAAGACGGTCCACGGGGGCGTTGGGCTTGGGGGCCGAGGCGTGGCCGCCGCCGGAACGAACGGTGTAGCGCACGTCCATCATGCCCTTTTCGGCAATACCGATGAGACCGCAGGCCTGCTTCACGCCGGGGAACACGTTTTCCACCACGGCGCCGCCCTCGTCCAGAACAAAGGCAGGCTCAATGCCTCTCTCGGCAAAATAGTCCACGATGTGAACGGCGCCGAGCCCATTCACCTCCTCGCCTCCCGAAAAGGCGAAATAAACGTCATGCTCGGGCGTGAAGCCCTCTTTGATGAGGGTGTCGGCGGCGAAGAGGATGCCGTTCACGGTCACCTTGGTGTCCAGCGAGCCGCGACCGTAGAGCCGACCGTCGCGGATCAGCCCTTCGAAGGCGGGCACCGTCCAAAGCTCCTCGTTCACGGGAACCACGTCATAGTGTGCCATGAGAACGGCGGGCGCTCCCTCGCGCTTGCCCTTCCAGCGATAGAGCAGGCCGCGGTCGGGCAGAAGGGTGCGCTCGCAAGCGCTTGCCACCTCGGGATAGAGGCTCGGAAGCTCCTGCAGGAGCGCCTCGAAGGCCTCGTCGTTCTCCAGCGCGTGATCGCGGTGGGAAACGGTGCGGTGGCGGATCAGTGCCTGCAGATCGGAAACCGCGCGGTCGCGGTCGAAGGCAACGTCGGCGCTGTCAGCCTCCTGCAGGGGCAGAGGACGGAAGCGGAGCGCGCGGATCACCACCACGGCAACGAGCAGAAGCAGAGCGGCAGGGATCAGAAGGAGCCACACGGTCAGATCACTCCCTTCTTATAGAGGATGCGCGCCACGCCAACGGTGAACAGAACGCCAACGGGCACCATAATGCCAACGGTGGAGGCATCCAGATAGGGAACGAAGATGAAAAGCACCAGCATCAGCGCAATGGGGGCGATGGAGAGCTTGAGATTCTTGGAAATGAACACCACGGCAAGACCGCCGAAGAGAGCGGGCAGGATCATATCGAAGGCGGGCTCCAGCACGGGGGATTCCAGCAGAGGCGTGAGCGGCGCGATGCAGATCACGCCAACCACGATGATCAGCGTGGTGACGATGCCCGAAACGGCGATGGCGATGGTGGAGATCACCTCGCCCTCCTCCTCGGAGGCCTTCACGCCTGCGCGCTCCATGGCGTCGATGGCGCAGGGGAGCTTGAGGTTGGAGATATTGCCCGTCACGAAGGAAAGATAGGTGCCGCCTGCGCCCAGCATGGGAACGTAGGTGAAGATCTCCACGATGCCCACCGCCCAGTACATGGGTGCGGTGGCAAGGATACCCTTGAGGAGGATCTTATAGTCGGGCGCGGTGCGGAAGATCAGAGAGAGCACCAAGGGGAAAAGGAGCAAAACAAGGCCAACGGCGATGCCCCAGATCCTTCCGCTTCGATGCACGCTTTCCATATAGGTTAATTCTTGCTTTTTCATGTGATCAACCTCCCATCAAAGAAGTGAAGGGGATGGCGGAGGCCATTCCCGCAATGAGGCTCAGGGGCAGGGCGTAGTCGGTGAGCCAGCGGATCTTGCATTTGGTGGCGAGCAGACCGCAAACAGCCATCACCACGGCCGAAACGGCCATCACACAAACGGGGATCAGCCCCGAAAGATCGCCCTTGATCACGGTGCCAACGTCGCAGAACACGTAGCCGAGGAAGGCCGAGATCATGCCGAGGAACATGGCATTGTTGAAGACCTCGCCCCACCGCTTGTCCTTCATGCCCATTTTGGTGAGGCCGCCTTGGATCCTTTTGGTGAGGAAGGGAACCAGCACCAGTCCTGCGGCGATGCCGAGCGTCATCACCCATGCGATGGTGATGAAGATGGAGGGCTCGGAAATGGTGGTGCCGGCGCTCATGCCTGCGGCCTCCAGCGCGTTTCCCGCGGCCACGGTCTCATAGGTGATGGAGCCGATCACCGAAAGGCGAAGCCAAGGGAGCGGCAGGCCAAGGCTCTTGGAAAGCGCCACCACGCCAACCAAAACGGCAATGGCGGGAGCCACGGTGAAAACGGCGGCAGAGATCACGGTCTTTTTCAGCGTGGCCTTGGAAATGCCCAGCTGACGGGCTCTCTTCAGCGCGCGCACGAGAAAATAGACCGATTGCGCCACCACCAGCGCGATGATCGCGGCAACGATGGCGAAGAGAATGGGATGGTTCACGTGAAAGGTCATGTGCAGTCACCTCCTGTTTTTTGTCCGAGCTTTGAGAAGAAGCGGAAGGTCATGGGCCAGAGCAGGCCGCCAACGATCACGATGAGGAAATAGCGTAGCATCCGCGCCCAGCTATCCGCGGGGAGGATGGCGTCCAGCGGGAAGCGGAGCAGCTCCTTGGCGGCCAGCACAAGGGCAAGTCCGCCCACGGCCTTGAGGATCTGCGCCCACCAAACGGCCTTCGTTTCGAAGCGAAGCCATTTGAGATCGATGGGGTAGATCACCAGAAGCCCCAGAATGCAGCCCAGCAGGGTGAAGCCGTTTTTGCGGGCCGACTCCAGATTGCCGACGTTTTCGGGGAGATAAACGCCTTCGGGGAAGGTGTGGAGGCAAACGTAGCAAAGGTAGGCCACCATCAGAGCGGTCAGCGCGGCGAGGATGCCCATCATGAGGGCAGGATTCTCCATGGCGCGGCGGAAGAGGGGATAGAAGCCAAACACCAGAGCGATGGCAATGAGGATGGAAACGCCAACGTCGGCAGGAGTATGCACGCCGAGATACATGCGGGAGAGCGGCACCAGCACGCAGAGAGCGACCATGCCCCACCGAAGTCCGCGGGAGCGGTTCCAGCGAGCCACGCCGCCGAAGAGCCCCACCGAGGTTTGCGTGTGACCGCTGGGGAAGGAATAGCCCGTGGCGGCCTCCCTTGCCGATTCCACGATGGTGAAGGAGGGGTCCTTCACCCAAGGGCGAGGCACGCGGCAGAGCATTTTGAGAAACTGGTTCGTCACCGTTCCGATGAAGCCCACGCAAAGGAGAAAATAGCCCTCGTGCTTGTTGAAGCACCAAAAGATCACCATGCCGATGGCCATGAAAAGGGTTTCCTCACCGCAAAGGGTGATCACCGAGAAGAGCGCATCCAGAAAGGGATTCCGAATGGATTCCAGTGCATAAAGAAATGACATTTGAGCCGTCCTTTCCCGCCCTGAGGGCGGATTTTTTTTCTTCCCCCTCATTATACCACGCCTTTCGCCTTTTTTCAATGCCTCAAGGAAAATAAAAAAAGGAGAAGAGGGGGGATTGTCTCATAAAAAGAAGCAATTCTCCTTGCAAGAGAGGAGAAACTGTTGTATAATTATCCCATCACAAAACGAAAGGATGCGGTCAAATGATGTATAACTTAACAGAAAGGGAGCAACTCACAATGGAAGCAGAGGAGATCTGCGAGCTTTATGAAAGCGCAAAGCGGAGCTATGGAGCCGGCGACTACAGAAGAGCGGCACTCCTGTTTGAGCAGGCCGCAAAGGCAGGACACGCCAAGGCGCAAAACCGCTTGGGCGGATGCTATGAGCTGGGCTTCGGCGTGAAAAAAAGCGCGGAGCAGGCGGTGGCTTGGTATCGGCTGTCGGTGGCGGGAGGCTGTCGAGGAGCGATCTGCAATCTGGCCACCTGCTATGCCTATGGCATCGGCGTGAAGCGAGACTGCTCGGAGGCCATGGCGCTCTATCAAAGGGCGGCTGAGGCAGGCTCCTCGCGGGCGAGATACGTGATCGGCGTTTGCTATCTCAATGGAACGGTTGGCGTGAAGAAAAACGCGGCCGCAGGGGCCGCGGAGCTGCTCCGCGCGGCCGAAATGGGACACGCGCAGGCGCAATACCTCTTTGGGCGCTGCTGCGAAAAGGGCAAGGGCGTGATCAAAGATCGGGCGCGCGCCGAGAAATGGTATGCTCTTGCCGCCGCGCAGGGAAACGTGCCCGCCGCCTGCCGCCTCCGCCATTTGCAGGAAAATTGACCGAACGGAATCGAGGAAAGGAGGTAAGGCTCGGAATTTTAGAGTCAGAAACCTAAATTTCAAAGCCTTCGCTCGCTAAATAGCCTCCCCTTACACAGGGGAGCCTTTCATGGTGCTATGCCCCTAACTAATATTCTGCGAAGTTTTTAGAGATAGAAAGCTGAATTCTCAAGTCTTTGCTCTCTGATTCAGCCTCCCCTGTGTAAGGGGAGGTGTCACGGCTTGGCGTGACGGAAGGGTTGTCCCTTGGGAAGATAAGATTCCTTAGAAACAACCCCTCAGTCGCCTGCTCGGCGACAGCTCCCCTTACACAGGGGAGCCTTTTTTATACTCTGCCTCCGATGATTATTCCGCGAAAATATTTAAGTCAGGAAACAACCCTTCAGTAGTGAAACGTTAGCTCCGCCTTACACAGGGGAGCCTTTTGTAAGGCAACACTTCTAACCAATGCTCCGCAAAATTTTAGAGTTAGGAAACCAAATTTTAAAGCCATCCGCTCGCTAAATAGCCTCCCCTGTGTATAGGGGAAGGCACAAAGCGCCGACGAATTTGCCTGCGGCAAAGTTCGCGGTGGCACGCGGAGCGAGACGATAGGGTTGTCCCTTGGGAAGATAAGATTCCTTAGAAACAACCCTTCAGTCGCCTATTCGGCGACAGCTCCCCTTACACAGGGGAGCCTTTTTTATACTC